>CAYTDU010000035.1:0-16835 GCA_964436395.1 uncultured Gemmatimonadaceae bacterium
TGATACCTATCCAGTGCGAGTACTATGCGCTCGAAGGGCTATCTCAACTGTTGAATGCAGTTAGGCTCGTACAGCAAAACTTCAACCCCGAGCTCGCAATAGAGGGCGTATTACTCACAATGTACGACGCCCGCCTCAACCTCTCTAAGCAAGTAGACATCGAGGCACGTGAGTATTTCGGCAACAAGGTCTACCGCATCGCTATTCCACGAAACGTGCGACTCGCCGAGGCACCTTCGTTCGGAAAGCCGATCATTCTATACGACGTACGGTCCGTGGGCGCCAAGAGCTACCTGGCACTTGCTCAGGAGATGAACAAGCGATCGGATGAGCTGCAAAGGAGCTTGCGATGACCGTGTCGAAAAAGCGACGGCTGGGGCGCGGCCTCGAAGCTCTGTTAGGTCCGACAACGGTGCCTGAAGCACGAACTTCGGGCACCTTGAGGCAGATACCCCTGACCGCAATCCAGCCGAATCCATTTCAACCTCGGAAGACCTTCAGCCAGGTTGCGATCGACGAATTGGCGAGTTCGATGGCTTCGTCGGGTCTCCTGCAACCCGTCGTACTTCGTCCGATCGGTGGTGGCGAATACCAGCTGATTGCTGGAGAGCGACGGTGGCGGGCGGCTATCCAACTCGAGTGGCAGGAGATTGGCGCGGTAATCCGCGATGCGGATGACCGTACGTTGATTACACTCGCGTTAATCGAGAATCTGCAGCGCGACGCGCTCTCCGCGATCGATGAGGCCTCGGGCTACAAACGGTTGTTGGACGAATATGAACTCTCTCACGCTGATATTGCGGAACTGGTCGGCAAAAACCGGTCAACTGTAGCAAACTCCCTGCGTCTCCTGAATCTGCCCCACAGCGTTCAGGAAATGGTTCAGCGAGGTGATATACAGATGGGCCACGCAAGAGCACTGCTCCAGATTACCGACGAAACAGAAATAGAACGCCTCGCTCGACTGGTCGTGAAGCTGGGCCTTTCCGTACGCGACACTGAAGCGCGGGCCCGTGGTTCCCGCACGGCACGGAGAAAGAACCGCGGGGGTAGCGAACGTGGAACCGGAAAGGTATCGCCGGAGACAAGACGAGTAGAAGATGCTCTTCGTGCCTATCTCCAGACAGATGTGAGCATATCGCAGTACGACACAGGAAAAGGCCGCGTGGCGATCGATTTCTACTCAAATGACGACCTTGCACGAGTCCTGGAACTGGTGTTGGGCAGGCCATTCGACGGATGACTGACAAACGGCAAGTGACTATCATGCTGCACACCGATGGCGTCGTCGAGTCACGCTCGATTCGCATGTCTTTGCGGCTGTTCAAGTTCTTGACGGGCACCGCGATCGTAGTATTCGCACTAATCTGTCTTGGTTTAATCTTCTATGCGCCAATATTGCGTGCGGCGTCCCAAGTTCCAGGCTTAACGCGAGAAGTAGAACGACTCTCCGCCGAGAATCAACAAGTATATCAGTTGGCAAATCGCCTCAACCACGTGGAGGCAAGGTACATGCAGATGCGGGGCATGCTGGGCGCCAACGTCATACCTCCTCTTCAGAATCCAGACAGCATCCTGCCCACGGCAGCTCCCATGTATGCACGCTCTCCTAACTCCGAACAGTGCTACGAAACCGGTAGTTCCAGGCCTCGGCATTGGCCGCTTGGAGGACCGGGGGTGATCACCAGGGGGCCCGTAGGAGTCGGAGCTTCGACCGAAGTACACGCGGGACTCGATATTGCTGTTGCACATGGAACAACTGTGTTGGCATCCGGAGGCGGTCGCGTCATCGGTGCCGGCTACGATTCCGAATATGGTTTCTACGTCAGGTTGCGCCATGGTGACGGCTATGAAACGATGTACGGACACATGTCCCGACTTCTGGTAGAAGAAAACCATGTTGTCGATGCCGGCCAGGTAATCGGCCTTTCTGGGTCAACTGGTCGATCGACCGCACCCCACCTACATTTTGAAATCTTCGTCGACGGTGAGTCCATCGACCCGAGCATCTTGATCAGCGAGGAGTGCAGCAATGGCAATATTCTCATCCAAGGAGGATGATGGAATGTCAGAAAGGCAAGGTCGTGGTCCCGTCCGCGATGGCGTTCTTTCCATCATCGCCGGGGATCTCAAAGTAGTTGGTGAGCTCACCACCGACGGGGTTGTGAAGGTAGATGGCCTCGTGGAGGGGAACGTCCGCGCTAAAAAGCAGGTCCTCGTATCCAAGGAAGGAACGGTACGCGGAGATGTGCATAGCAGCGAGGTGATAATAGGCGGTCGAATAGAAGGTTCCGTGGAAGCGACCGGCCGCGTTGAGGTCCAGTCGTCGGCAACTGTTGTAGGGGACATTCTTACTAAGCGGATCCTGGTACACGAAGGTGGTGAGGTTAACGGTAACCTACAAATGAGCGCGTCCGACCAGGGCTCCTCCGGGCCGCGTTCCGATTCCGGGAGCACACAACCATAGATTGGACCGCACGTAGCGATGGCCACCACAGGCGATTGTGTGACGATTTCCACATCCTAATGTGAATTAGTTACTGAACGCCGTAAAAGATTATTTTGCAGAGACTTATAAGTGCACATTATCTCCAACCAAACAGCTTCGCTGTAACGGCGGTGTTGTTATGCTGTCTCGTTGCTGGCGTTAAAGCAAAATCCAATTCCTGCCTCCTACCTCCTATAGTGAAATGACCACATTCGTTAGCGACATTCAAAGCTACTTGGATGAATACCTTCGAATCGTTGAAATCTCTGATTCCGCAGAGGCCTTGAACGGGCTCCAGGTAGATCACGACGCGGAGGTCACCAGACTAGCAGCCGCTGTTGATGCTTGCCAGGCGACCATAGACCGAGCCGCGGAGCTGGAAGCTGATTTCCTGCTCGTCCATCACGGGCTATTCTGGGGAGGGCTTGAGCCACTCACGGGGCGGCATGGACGCCGAATCCGCCGGCTCATGAATGCGGGGATTGCGCTTTACTCTGCTCACATTCCGCTGGATTTGCACCCAGAGCTAGGAAATAACGCAATCCTAGCCGACAAACTCCGCCTGATTGACCGCGAGTGGTTCGGCGATTACAAAGGCGAGCGTCTCGGGGTGTCGGGCACCCTGTCTATGCCACTACACGATCTAGTAGCAGCGGTTGGCGAAATCGTCGGTAGTGATCCGCAAACATTAGCTTTCGGCCCCTCGGTTACGTCTCGCGTGGGCATCATATCCGGCGGCGGGGGGGACATGATAGCTCAGGCACGAGATGCAGGTGTCGACACCTACATCACAGGCGAGGGCAAGCATCACAGCTATTTCGATGCTGAAGAATCGGGCTTGAATGTGGTCTATGCCGGCCACTATGCCACCGAAACGCTCGGTGTGAAAGCGCTGACGGAGCACATATCCAACAAATATGATCTCCCTTGGGATTTCCTCGACCATCCAACGGGTCTGTGAGCGATACCGTCAAACCTCGGTTTCGCGGCTCTGGCGAGCATCAACAGATTCACGGTTCTTTGCGACAATCCGAGCATTTCTCTTGATACCAGCGACCCCAGGGCGCCCGAGCGGGGTGTCGCCAAACCGATGGTGAAAAACATCTGGCGTCATCTCAAGCAACTCAGCGAGCCCTACTTCGGCATTTGTTCGCCCGACTTGCAAAACAGGATCGATGCTAGCGATAGAGAACTTACGGTTCCAGGGACATATATCCTGGCATTCGTCACAGCCAAAAACCCAATCCCCCATCCTGCGCTGTAACCCTTCCTCGATCTGACCCTTGTACTCGATGGTCAAATAGGATATGCACAGTCGGCTGTCGATCATGCGGTCTTCGGTGACGGCTCCTGTCGGGCAGGCATCAATACACTTCCTGCACGAGCCGCAGTGGTCGTGTAGGAAGGGTGAATCGATGCTCATGTTAAGGTTGGTCAGAACCACAGCCAAGAAAAAGAACGACCCCCACCGTGGGTGGATCAACATAGAATTGCGCCCGATCCACCCGAGGCCGGCGCGGTACGCCAACTCACGCTCAGGAACGGGGCCGGCGTCAACATACGCTCGCGCAATCGTGCCGCCATCGCCCAACTCCAAGACATGGCGCGTTAGACCTTCAAGTGGTACTCGAAGTGTAAGGTGGTAATCCGTTCCTCTAGCGTATTTTGCAACTCGGCCCGTACCTGGGCTCCACTCGGGGTCCTCGTTGAAGTAGTTTCTCATCACTACTATCGCCCGATCGGTGCCAGAGACAATTCGTGATGGCTCAATTCTGCGCGCTGCCTGGCGGTGCATGTAGGTCATGGTACCGGCCATCCCGGTGCCAAGCCATTTCCTCAACGCCGCTTCGTGCTCGTTGGAGCTGAGGTCCGTAATGCCTACGGCTGTGAACCCAAGCTCACGGGCTTTAATCTTCACCGAAGCGGCTCGGTCGTCTGCGTTCACGGTCTTGTTTGCCAGCTAGTAATCAATCTAAACCAGTCAACTTCAAACATGTAGCGAAACGAAGGCCCGAGGCAAGCAACTCACTCAAGGTGCGCCAGGCATTTATATTGGCCTAATGAAATCAACACCTTCATCGAGTTCCCACGAACTCGTACACTATCGTTCTGAGTTTCCAATATTCCGCGACACCATCTACTTGAACTCGTGTTCTCTCGGAGCTTTGTCAGTTAGGGCCGAGAAGCGCGTCGGCAAGTTCCTGGCAACCTGGCACGCTCGGGGTGCTTCGGCTTGGTACGATGACTGGTGGAGCAGCCTTGCCGATCTCCGCAAGGGATATGGAAACGCAATTGGCGCCAAAGCGTCGGAGATTGCATTGCATGCTTCCATTTCCACTGCAACCTCCGTCGTAGCCAGTACGCTTGACCACAGCTCACGGCCGAAGATAGTCACAACCGCGCTGGATTTCCCCACAGTCGCCTATCAATGGCTCGCCAAACAACCGAGTGGTGTAGAGGTGGTCGTAATTGGGAGTCCCGATGGCATCACGGTACCAGTCGATGCAATCGCGGCAGCTGTGGACGAACGGACTGCATTGGTTGCCACATCTCACGTTTTCTTCACCACAGGTGCGATTCAAGACATAGGAGCAATTGCCGAAGTCGCGCACTCCAAAGGTGCACTGTGCCTGATTGACGCATATCAAAGTGTAGGCCAGCTACCAATCGACGTGCATGCTACCGGCGTCGATTTCTTATGCTCAGGCGGGCTCAAGTGGCTACTCGGCGGTCCGGGCATCGTCTTTCTGTATGTTCGCGAGGATCTAGTCGGCAGGCTTCAACCCACCACGACTGGCTGGTTTGCCCACGAACGTCAGTTCGACTTCGATCCGCATTCGATCGCATGGCATGCAGATGCACGCAGGTTCGAGCAGGGCACACCCTCGCTTGCCGCTGTGGTTGCTCAGCTTGGTGGTCTGGAGGTGATAAGCGAGATCGGCATTCCACGCATTCGCAACATCACTCGCAGTTTGACTAACGATTTGATTGAGCGAGCGAATGCGGCAGGTTTAAATCCGAAGGTGGCCGGCGATCCGGACGGCCGTGTAGCGATAGTCATGATTCCCGCACAGGATCCGCACGCGTCTGTTGCACACCTCGCGGCAGAAAACATCATAGTCGATGCACGGCCGGGACACGTGCGTTTGTCACCCTACTTCTACAACATTGAGGACGACCATGTCGCAGCAATCTCCATCCTCTCCGCATGATTCGGCGGGAAAGTCGCTAGACTCGAAACGCCTCACAGCTGACGAACAACTGCTCAAGATTCCACCGCTTTCTGAACGTCGTAGCTTCGTGGATTCCGACCCTTGGCGAGTCCTCAGGATTCTTGGCGAATTCGTTGCCGGTTTTGAAGAGCTGGCGGACGTACGGCGAGCGGTCAGTTTCTTCGGTTCTGCGCGAACGCAACCCTCAGATGCCATGTATCAGCTCACGGTCGAAACGGCGCGTTTGCTGGGCAGCAACGGTTTTGCCGTTATCACAGGTTCGGGCGGGGGGATAATGGAAGCAGCAAACAAAGGAGCACGGCAAGCAGGCGCACCGTCCATCGGCTTGAACATAGAGCTACCGTTCGAACAGGTGACCAACCCCTACGTCGATCGGACAGTCGACTTTAGATACTTTTTTGTTCGCAAGACGCTCCTGGTCAAGTACTCTTCTGCGTTCATCTTCCCCCCCGGCGGTTTCGGAACTTTGGATGAGCTGAGTGAAGTACTGACGTTGAAGCAAACACGCAAGATCGGCGACATGCCTATCGTTCTCATGGGCAAGGAATATTGGAGCGGTTGGTACAACTGGCTCAAAGAACGCCTCGCCGGCGAAGGAAAGATCAGCCCGCAGGACTTGGACCTGTTCGAAATCACAGATGACCCTCAGCGGGTGCTCGAAATAGTCGTCGCGTGGTGGCGCGAACACGACCAAACCACTTCTGAGACCTGAAGCGATGAGCTGCCGTTCCGGAGCCAAGAACCACTATTTGCGCGGCAAGCAAATCGCACCGCACCGCATTGTCGGTAGCGAAACAGCCGCCGCCCTGATCGACAACGCATTCAATGCCTACAACGCCGGTCGGCTCCGAGAAGCTTGCCACCTCTATGCTGAGAAGATGCTTGCCGGCGATGCGACCGTTGGAATGAGCCTGGCGGGTGCGTTGACGCCCGCGGGTCTTGGAATGTCGGCGATAGTACCGCTGATTGAAGCCGGATATGTGGACTGGATTGTCTCCACGGGAGCCAATCTATATCACGACGCACACTTTGCGCTTGGGTTGGCTCTGCACAGGGGATCACCCCACTTTGACGACATCGAACTTCGCAAACAAGGAGTCGTGCGGATCTACGACATCGTGTTCGACTACGATGTGCTGCTCCGCACCGATGAGTTCGTTCGCCAGGTATCGGCGAGAGAGGAATTCCAGCGATCGCTGAGTACTGCAGAGTACCACCATCTCTTGGGTGGGTATTTACTGGAACGCGAGCGTAGCCTGGGCCTGGCGCACAGATCCATGCTCGCGGTCGCCCACCAATGTGACGTGCCTGTGTATACGTCGTCCCCTGGGGATTCATCAATTGGTATGAATGTGGCCGAGTTGGCCCTGACCGGGCATACTCTCCGGTTTGACGTCTCCGCTGACGTCAATGAGACTGCGGCAATAGTGCTCAACGCAAAGCGCTGCACTAGTGGGAGTGGCGTACTACTCGTTGGTGGGGGAAGCCCAAAGAACTTCACCTTACAGACCGAACCTCAAATTCAGGAGGTGCTGGGCATCGATGAGAAGGGACACGACTTCTTCCTGCAGATAACTGATGCTCGCGTCGATACTGGGGGCCTATCCGGAGCAACACCGAGCGAGGCTGTTAGTTGGGGCAAGGTGGATCCGCACCAACTGCCGAACGCCGTAGTCTGCTACGTTGACAGCACGATCGGACTACCGCTACTCACCGCGTATGTGTTGGCCAAGCGACAGCCACGACCTCTCAAGCGTTTGTACGCGCGGCGCGCAGAACTTCTCGAGGATCTCAAGTCCGAGTACGACCGAGTAAGGCGCAGGCGCCGCCCCTCGCAGAAAACGGCCGAATGAGAGCAGAAGACGCCGCAAGGCTGGTCGCAATAGTCGCTGGGTGTCGAACGCCATTCGCTAAGGCCGGCACCACCCTCAGGCACAAGTCAGCTGCGGATTTGGCGCGCTGTGCCACCGTTGAACTGGTTCACAGGGCGAACCTGGATTGCCGCTCTGTCGACGAGATGTACTTCGGTCAGGTACTGACGAGCCCGCTTTCGCCGAACGTCGCCCGCGAAATCAGCCTCCTTCCGCAATTTCCCAAGACCATTCCGGCAGCTACAGTGAATCGCGCATGCGCGTCTGCCAACCAAGCAGTAGTCATGGGTGGCGACCAGATAGTGCTCGGCAATGCGGAAGTCGTGATTGCAGGTGGTGCTGAAAGCCTTTCGAACGTTCCGGTTCTGCACTCGAAGCAGTTTTCGCAGGCCCTGGTTCAGATGAGCCGTGTCAAGTCCTTGGCCGCGCGCGCGAAAATCCTGGGTTCAGTGCAGCCGAAGCATCTGATGCCGGTAACTCCGGCAATTGCAGAACCTTCCACGGGCGAGACAATGGGGCAGGCGGCCGAACGGATGGCGAAGATCAATGGCATCAGCAGGGAAGATCAAGACAGGTTTGCTCTGCGCAGCCATCGACTGGCCACTGCGGCGGCAAGAGACGGCCGACTTCCCGCGGAGATTGCGCCGATGCTTGATTCGGACACCGGTGGCCCAGTGCTGCAAGACAACGGGGTTCGGCCGGACACGAGTCTCGAGGCTCTTGCAAGCCTGCCGCCGGTCTTCGACGATCGACACGGCACGGTGACAGCAGGCAACTCATGCCAACTGACTGACGGCGCAGCGGCATTGCTGCTCATGAGTGCCGCTGCGGCCGAGGCCCTAGGATACGCGCCGCTTGCTTACATACGCTCATATGCCTTCAGCGCGCTCGATCCGGGTGAACAGCTACTGATGGGACCGGCGTACGCAATCCCCACGGCTCTTGGCCGCGCCGGCATTGATTGGGCGGATCTCGGCCTAGTCGAGATGCATGAGGCCTTTGCAGCGCAAGTCCTCTCCAACGTCAAAACAATCGAGTCGCCAAACTGGGCCAAAGAGCATCTAGGACGCTCAGCTGCGATCGGGGAGGTGAATTGGGAGATTTTTAACGTGGCAGGGGGGTCGATCGCATTTGGGCATCCTTTTGGAGCCACCGGCGCCAGAATGACGCTCACTCTTGCAAATGAAATGGCACGGCGCGACGTGGAGTTTGGACTTCTGTCGGTTTGTGCACAGGGAGGAATGGGATTCGCGATGGTTTTGGAGCGACGTTAGCGTGGGCGCTTTCAAGAAACGTGTGTCAGACCACATCGCGTGGTTGGAGTTGGACGTTGCAGGTGAACCGGTGAATAAGATCACGCGCGATGTCAGGGCGGAACTGAAAGAACTTCTCGAATCCCTTTGCACCGATGAAGAAGTCCAGGCAGCCATCTTGATTTCCAGAAAAGCCGACCAATTCATGGCCGGTGCTGACGTCGAAGAGTTTGCCATGCTCAAGACGAGGACCCAAGCTCTCAAATTAGTGCGTGACGGACAGGCTCTAGTGAATAGGTTCGCCACAATCGGAAAGCCGATCGTTGCAGCGATACACGGTCCTTGTATCGGTGGCGGTCTCGAAGCCGCACTAGCGTGCACCTACCGCATTGCTACCGATTCACCAAAGACGATTCTGCGGTTGCCGGAGGTTCGCCTAGGGATAATTCCGGCCGCCGGAGGGTGTCAGCGCCTGCCGCGCCTGATCGGCATCAGAAACGCGCTGGACATGATACTCACCGGGCGAAGCAATACCTCACGGAAAGCGGTGCGCGTCGGCCTAGTTGATGAATTGGTCCACCCGGCGATACTGGATGCGGTCGCGTTGAAGGCCGCGCGACAGCTCGCAACGGGCTGGAGACCGAAACGACCGCGAAAGGCGTTGGATCGACTGGCACGCAAGGCGTTAGTCGCCAGGGCACGAAAGCTCGTGCTGGCCAAAACAGGCGAAAACTACCCTGCACCACTTGCCGCTCTCGACGCAGTATCCCACGGCCTGCAATACGGGCTGGATGCGGGACTGGAACACGAGGCAGCTCACTTTTCCGAGCTTGCGATCGGAACGGTGTCGAAAAACCTCGTGAGACTGTTCTTTGCCGGGACCGCGCTCAAGAAGGCTTACTCACTTCCGGTAGGCGCCGCACCACCGAGGTCAATCTCAAACGTGGCAATCGTTGGCTCAGGCTTTATGGGTTCGGCCATCGCAGGCGTCGCTGCTGCTCGTACCTGTGCCGATGTTCGGTTGCGCGACAAAGATATCGACAGAGTTGTCAAAGGACTCGCTGGCGCGAGAGGTGTAGTTAGGGATTTGAAGTGCAAGGGCCGCATAGATGAGTACCAAATGCGGCGGTTGGAAGCTCTCCTCAGTGGTGGTATCGACTGGGCGGGATTTGGACGCGCCGATCTCGTAATCGAGGCCGCCCCGGAAGAACTCGATCTCAAGTGTGATGTGGTTGCCGAAGTCGAGCAACAGATTTCTAGCGATTGCATCATTGCATCGAATACGAGCACCATCCCCATCACGCAGATTGCCGCGTCAGCACGTGCGCCTCAACGTGTTCTCGGAATGCACTTCTTGTCGCCGGTTGCCAAGATGCCGCTCTTGGAAGTTGTGGCTCATTCAGGCACCGCCCCCGAAGTCCTTGCGTCGGCTGTGACGTTTGGACGGGCCATGAAAAAGACCGTCATAGTCGTGAAAGACAGTGCCGGTTTTTGGGTGAACCGCTTGTTAGCGCCGTATCTTCACGAAGCCTGGACAATGCTCGAGGAAGGGGTGGATGCCGAGTTGTTGGACTCCGAGTTGACAGAGTTCGGTTTCCCGGTTGGACCGATTACTTTGCTCGACGAGGTTGGGCTGGATGTGGTTCGTCAATCATTCGTCGCCCTGCTGCAGGTTTTCGGAGACCGGCTCGAACCGAAGGAGGGGCTCGAGCAAATGGTCAACGAGGGGCGGCTTGGACGGAAGACGCGGAGTGGCCTGTTTTCGTATCGCCGGGGCAAGAAGCGTCGGTTCGATGCGAGTGTGTACGACATGCTCGGCGCAGCTCCGGCCGCACCGACGACGGAAAAGGCTCTCTCCACGAGGCTTTTCTACCTGGTTCTAAATGAGGCAGCTCGAGCATTGGGTGAGGGAGTGGTGCAGTGTCCGAGGGACGGAGACGTTGGTGCAATATTTGGCATGGGGTTCCCGCCCTACACAGGCGGTCCTCTCCGGTATATCGACGAGATGGGTGCCACAAACGTCGTCGCTACCTTGGAGGAATTGAAAGAAAGACATGGGAATCGTTTTGGCCCTGCGCCGGCACTACAGCATATGGCGGAACGCAAAGACAGGTACTACGAACAGGATCACTGAACGGAACATTCAAATACTATGCCTAATCTTTTCTTGTGGCTGAGTGAACAACGCCGCGTATTCGATTTCGTGAAGAGCAATAGATTCGCCCGGAAGCTGGCATCCAGGTTTGTTGCCGGTGAGACAATCAATTCTGCGATCGCGGCAGCCAAAGTCCTCAACGAAGACGGCACAACGGTGAGTCTGGACCTTCTCGGAGAGAGCGTTTCCTCACGCGAGGAAACAGCTGCTGCGCGAGATGAAGTGCTCCAGATTCTCGATGCCATTTCCACGACTGCTGTCGACGGAAACGTGTCGGTGAAGCTCACTCAACTCGGTCTCGACATCGATCGAAGTTTGTGTATCGAGAACATGAGCCGGATACTCGATCACGCAAAACAGTTGGATATCTTCGTGCGAATCGACATGGAGAGTACCGAGTACACCGAGCGCACGCTCGACATATTCAAAGAGTTGCACGACACGTATGGGAACTTGGTTGGCATCGTGATACAGAGCTATCTGCGTCGCTCCGCATCGGACGTAGAGATGCTAATAGAAAGTGGTGCCCGGGTTCGTCTCTGCAAAGGAGCGTATGCGGAGCCTCCTGAGTTAGCCTTCCAGGACATGAAGGATGTTAGGTCGTCGTTCGTGGCCCTAACGAAGCGTCTCGTCGACGACGGAACTTATCCAGCTATTGCAACCCATGACGACGAGATGGTCGAGAATACGCTGCAGCACGTGAAGGAACAAAACATTCCGGTCGAGCGGTTTGAATTCCAGATGTTATATGGTGTGCGGCGCGACCTGCAACGGAAACTCCGCTCCGACGGTTACAATGTGCGTGTATACGTACCCTTCGGAAGCAATTGGTATCCCTACCTCATGCGCCGCCTGGCCGAACGGTCGTCCAACGTCGGTTTCATGGCGAGAAGTTTCTTCAAGGAGATGGTGGCGAGAAAATGACGAGCGACGAAACGCTGGGTGGATATGTCGAGGCGCACGCTTGTCCCCCGGCGTTTTTGGGTCCAGATGGAATCTCCTATTCCGCCGAGGTCTATGTCGACGAAGATGTGCAACAAGATGGTCGCTTCGGTGCAGCGATCCTCTTCGTCCGTTGGTCGGCCAAGGGATCTCAGCTGGAGGGTCATCTAGAGACTGAATATTTGGCTCATGCAGATACGCCGGAAGCTGCTAGGTGTACTGTTGATCGTCTGACCTTGTTCGATCTAAAAGGTCATCTCGATCGCCTGGTCGAGGAATCGAAAGGGCGTCCGGACTGGTAGGCACGGAACGTGGGGTTGTGATGTCCAAGACCGGTGGCATCTACAAGGTGTTCGTCGACAAGCAGGTGCTGCAGGCCACACTTCGAGGTCGCTTCAAGCAGCAAGAGAAGACACGAGTCCTGGTTGGTGACCGCGTGTTACTGTCCGTGCATTCGGATCAAAGCAGGACGATCGAAGAGATATCGGATCGCGAGACGGTACTTCGGCGCAGGGCTCCGGGAAAGGCAAGAGGTGAGAGGGAGATCGCAGCTAATCTCGACCAAGTGGTGGTGGTCGGGTCGGCACGAGAGCCGGACTGGAATCCTCATCTTATCGACCGCTTCTTAGCAGTAGCCGAAGCGAACGGCTTGGACATAGTGGTCGTTGTAAACAAGTGCGACCTCAACAGCAGTGCCAACGATCTCGCCCAGCCGTACAGATCTGCCAACTATCCCGTACTAATCACGAGTGTACCGCAACGCACGGGGCTCGAAGCGCTGAGGGTGCGTTTGCAGTCCCGAGTCTCCCTGTTCAGCGGGCCGACTGGCGTAGGCAAGTCGGCCCTCTTGAACGCGCTGCAACCAGGTTTGCGGCTGAGGACTGCTGAGGTCAGCGCAAAATCCGGTGCCGGACGGCATACGACTGTGGCGGCAGAGATGCACCCGTTTGGCGATTCGGGTTTTGTCGTGGATACTCCAGGTCTCCGCGATATCGGCTTGTGGGGGTTGGAGCCGGAAGAAGTGGCAGCTGCATTTCCTGAGTTCTTGCCACTTGCCGGTGAGTGCCGGTTTGACAACTGCCGACATCTCGAAGAGCCTGGGTGTTGTGTGCTCGAGGCGGTTGAGAATGGAATCCTGGCGAAGTCACGCCACGAATCGTACGCTCAGCTGCTGGAGGAAGCGTATCGAGCGTCGCGCCCGTGGAGTAAATGACTGCACCTGGGGAGGAGTGTTGCAGCGACGGCACGCTGTCACGAAATTCACTGTTGAATGTGATCCTCCCGCAACCGAATCGGTCATGCGTGCCAGGGAGTCGAAATGAGTAACATGCGGTCGAGAGATCGAATTGTGGCGAATTTGGAATCGATCTACAGGGAGGCGTACGAACGCGCCAAAGCAACTGACGACAGAGATCGCATGCTGGATCTCGATTCTTCTTTCCAGCGCGAGCAACTCATATTAGAAGTGCTCTTGGATGTTCGCGACGCCTTGGGAGCCATCGGAGAAAAGCCGGTGGGAGAATCGACCCTGAAGAAGATCAACACACTCCGAAATATCGCGAAGTTCAAAAAGTAATTGACTGTGCCAGTGTAAGTGGCGAGTTACTTTGGGCGGACCTCTTTGCCCAAAGCTTCCCTTATCTCTCCTGCCGCGTCGATGGCGACTTCGACATCGACACGCAGAGCGCGGGCCTGTTGGGTGGCCGACGTAAGGTCTGATATGACTGCTTCTACACCTGCGGAGCGAAGCCGGAGCAAATCGAAACGCACGTTTTGGATTGCGAGGAGACAGGATTCGAACTGTGATTCCACCGTCTCCCGCCTTCCCTTGAGTTCAACCAGGGAATCACGCTGTTTCTGAAGCAACTCAATCCGTCTATCGTCTTCTTCCCCATCCTCCGAGCCCGCCTTCAGAGCTTCAATGCGTGCATCCAGTTCTTCTGCCGTCTCAACTCCCAGTCCACTGTCCATTCCGTTCAGAGCCCTGCCTAGATCCATCGCCCGTTCCATTAGCGATTCGACTGTTTGAACGACGTCGGGCAAGAGTTGCTTGTCGGCTTCAGGCAACCGCTGGACGGTTTGCAGGATTGCGGCCTGATCCTTCCGCATCTGCTCGATCTGCTCGGAGTACTTGCCGAATTCCTGAGCTTGCGCCTTTGGCATCGGTGCAGGCAACTGAGCGACGGCCCCACCAGCACCTTTTGAAGCAGCTAGCAGAGAGTCCTTTGCCGGAGGTGGGCTCAGCACGTCTCGCATGCTATAGCCTTCAGCCCAAAGCTTACCGTATTGCGATGCCAGGCCGATCCCCCAAGCCACTGCGGGAATCAAGAACCATGGTGGCTCCATTCCAGTGGTTACGACATTGAGGAGCAGCAAGCCGCCGTTGACGGAAACGTAAGAAGCAAAGTTCGATCTGAACTTCCTTACCAGCCCCGATTCTCCGGTAACTGGCTCTTCTTCCTTCTTTGCAGGAGGCCGCGCTCGATCCCGTTGACGCACCGGATGTTTCGAGCGGCGGTGATCAGATCTACCGTGGTCGGGTCTACGTTGACGCTCGTCCCACCACTCTCCCCAATCCCGCGGGTGATCACGCGAGCCCTCGGAGGGTCGCCTTTGCGGCCTTTTTGCCGGAGACGTACGTCGCGCCGCCGATGGACGCGGTCGATACGGACCTGCAGTCCTACTTTCGAGCGCTCTGCGCAACGCATCTGCCGTGGGCCAGCGACTCTCAGGATCCTTTTCAAGACATCGCATCACCGTGGTGGCGAGTTCTTCGGGCACCTCAGATCTGATTCTGATCAGGTCCGGCGGTGGTTCCGTAATCTGCTTCATGAGCAGACCCGGAACTGTAGGCGCACGAAACGGAGGTTTGCCGGACAACATCTCAAAAGCCACTATGCCGAGTGCGTAGAGGTCGCTGCGAGCGTCTATATCACTCTCGCCCGCAGCTTGCTCGGGGCTCATATAGGTAGGTGTTCCGAGAGCCACCCCAGTGCCGGTCAAGGTACCCGCGCCCGCTTCCGACAAAGCCTTCGCAATCCCGAAGTCCGTGACCATCACTCGCCGTCGTGTGCCCTCAAGCAGGATGTTATCGGGCTTCACGTCACGGTGGATGATCCCCGTCGCGTGCGCCAAGCCCAGAGCATCGGCGGTCTCTTTGATGATTCGCCTAGCCTCTTCCACGGGGAGCCTTCCACGGCGCCGCAAACGCTGAGCAAGGGATTCACCGTCGACGAACCCCATGACGAAGTAGACGAGGTCGTCCTTCTCACCTACTGTGTGAATTGGTACGATGTGAGGATGTGAAAGACGCGCAGCAGTTTGTGCCTCTCTGATGAATCGCTTCTTGATCTCCTGTCGGAAAGCGAGTTCTGGTGGAAGCAGCTTGATTGCCACACGACGTTTCAGCTGTTGATCCCGAGCACTATAGACCACGCCCATACCACCACGGCCTATCTCACCCTCAATCACATATTGGCCGGCGAGTACGTCGGCCAAGCGGGCAGCAAGTGGTTCTAGCGAAGCTTCGTCCATGTGGCGCCTAATCAAGTCCGAGCGTAGATTAACTTGGCTCAAAGTAGCTCGCAACCTGTGGCTATTCTCGTTGTGGAGGCTTATGCGCTGGTTGAACGATGACTCGGGAAGGCGTTGGGGAGTAGAACGCGTCGGGCGCTCGTCAGGGATGGTTCCGACCAAGAAGGAAAAAAGGGCGTCGCTTCCCGAGCCGATGGACATCGTGCGGTTCGACTGCGCGTCTGACCTGTCAGAGGGAGCACGGGAAGTGACGACTCGGGCCGGGTTGCTCGAACAGCTGACCGACTCCGAGCTCCTTGCGCTGTTGAAGATCGCTAGACGCGTCTAGAAACCCAATCGACCGAGTCGGCTAGAGGTCACTGCGGCAGATACTTCTCAGCGCACATGCCAAATCGGCGTGTCGCCCTATGATTTGGCTGCCAAATCCTGCCAATTGTTGCCATACATGGGCACGATACGTGCGACCAGCCATCGCAAACAATGGCAACTTTCTCAACGAATCCAGCGACGGTATGGCAGATATGAACCAGTCAGCGACGACGCGAAAGCGTCTGCCGGTCCTTCCCTTACGCGGTCTTGTGCTATTCCCAGGGGTTACGGCTCCAATAGGGGCAGGTAGACCCCGCACCTTGGCGGCAATCGATGCCGCGCTGAAATCAGAAGATCGGTTGATCTTTGCTGTATGCCAGCGCGAAGACAAAGACGACGTCCAGCCTGAAGGCTTGTACACGATGGGCACGATTGCGCGAATCGGTCAAATACAACGAGGACTGGGCGGGGTTCAACTGCTCCTGAAAGGAGATATACGAGGCACCGTACTCCAATACACCGACGCTGAGAAGTACCTGGAGGCTGTCGTGCTGGAGGCCCACGACCTGGAGGCGATCGAACCTGATGGAGCAGCGTTCCAGGGCCTCTATCGCGAGACGAGAGAACGCGCGTCGGAACTCGCAGAAAAACAGGGCATTCCAGAAGAAGTTCTCCAACAGGTGCTGGAGGGAGTCGATGATCCCGGCAGATTTGCTGATCTCGTGGCAGGCTACGCCGACATCTCTCCGCAAGATAGGCAAGGCCTGCTCGAAACGTTGGGAGTTGAAGAGCGGCTGCGCAGGGTGCTGCTCCACGTACAGCGTCAAATTGGTTTGCTCGACGCTCAAGCCGATATAAAATCGCAGGTTCAAGAGGAACTCGGGGAACGCCAGCGAGAGATGTTCCTCAGGGAACAGCTCAAGACCATCCGGCATCAGCTAGGAGAAGACGATGGTTCCGGTGACATAGACGAGCTTCGGGAGCGCCTTCAGGATCTCGAATTGTCCGATGAGGTTCAGAAAGAGGTCAAACGGGAACTCAACCGACTAG
>CAYTDU010000036.1:0-16769 GCA_964436395.1 uncultured Gemmatimonadaceae bacterium
GACCTTCGCCGGGCCTGAGTGGACGAGCATCCTCTCCGGCACGGCGCTCCGTTTTTACTGTCGCCCTTGGGCGGAACTGAAACGACTAATCCGTACTCCATCGAGGTGATCCCCGGCGACATCTCGGTAGCCCGCGGATCGGACGTACGGTTGTCGGCCACCCTGCGGAATTTCGAGGCGGCGGATGTAGATGTGGCGGTGCGTAGAGGTGAGGCGGGCGGTTGGGAGCGCTGGCCGATGATCGTCGACGACAAAACCGGCGAGCATGTGCTGATGTTGTTCGATCTGGAAGATCCGACTGAGTACTTCATAGAAGCCAGTGGCGTGCGGTCGCAGATCTTCAGGATCGACGTCTCGGATCTGCCGTATGTCGACGACATCAACCTCGTGTACCACTTCCCGGCTTATACCGGGCTCAGTCCTCGGCGCCAAGAGGGGAGTGGCGACATCGCGGCGTTGAGCGGTACGCGTGTCAGCGTGGAGATTGTCGCCACGATGGCGGTTACTGGTGGCGCTTTGGTGTTGGACGAGACCGACACCACGGCGGTACAGATTGGAGAGGATGGGACGCTAACCGGGAACATCATTGTGGCCCGCGAGGGGCGTTACCGAGTGCTTCTCCAGACGCCCGCCACCGGTGTGGTGGTGGGGTCTCCGGACTACTACATCGACGTCCTGGCCGACATGCCGCCGTCGGTCTATTTCGAGAAGCCGGGCCGGGACATCACGGTGACATCGATTGAGGAAGTTTTCACGCAAGTCAACGGTGAAGACGACTACGGAATCGGTGAGTTGAGCCTGGTCTATTCCGTGAACGGTGGTGAAGAGCAAACGGTGAGTCTCTATGGCGGGCGGGGCTCGCGCAGAGAGCTGTCGGCGAGTCACACGTTCTACTTGGAGGAGATCGAGCTGCAGCCGGGCGACATTATCTCGTACCACGCGCGCGCGGTGGAGGTCGTCCGCGGCGGAAGCGAGCAGGAAGCCAGCAGTGATATCTACTTCATGGAGGTGCGCCCGTTCGACAGAACGTACAGGCAGGCCGAGTCGCAAGGTGGGCAACGCCAGGGCAGTGGCGCCGGCAACCGCAACGATCTGTCGGCACAGCAGCGCGAGATCATAGCCGGTACCTTCAATCTTCTCAGAGATAGGTGGCGCTACACCGACGCCGAGTTCGAGGAGAACCTTACCACGTTGGCTCTTGCGCAGGGCAGAGCCAGAGAAGAGGTGGCGACACTTTCGGGCCGAATTCAAGGGCGTGGCATTACTCAGTTCGATTCGACATTCGTTGCCATCTCCAACGCTTTGGACACCGCGGCGGTCGCGATGGAAGTGGCGGAAGAGCTGCTTCGGGAGGGCGATCCGCGGGAAGCGCTGTCGCCGGAGCAGCGAGCGCTTCAGTTTCTCTTGCGAGCTGAAGCACTGTACGGCGAGACCGAGGTGAGCCAACAACAAGGAGGCGGCGGCGGAGGGGGAGGCGAGCAGGCCAACGCGGAGGACCTCGCCGACCTCTTCGAGTTGGAACTCGACCGAATGCGCAACCAGTACGAAGAGGTCCAACGCGGTCGCCGCGAGCAAACCGATCAGGAACTGGACGAGGTGATGCAGCGACTCAGGGACCTCGCTCGACGTCAGCAACAGCAGAACGAGCGCATGCGAGCGCAACAGCAGAATATGGAACGACAGTCGGCTGGCGGTGGAGGGGGTGCGGAGGGACAGCGTCGTTTGGCGGATGAGGCTGAGGAACTGGCCCGGCAGTTGGAACGGCTCTCCCGCGAGGAGGATCGTCCCGATCTTCAACAGACCGCGCGAGACCTACGCGAAGCGGCCGAGGCAATGCGTCGTGCAGCTGCAAACTCCCGGAACAGCGGTGTCGCGCAGGGAGTCGAGGCGTTGGACGAGCTACGGGAAGCGCGGCGGTTGCTCGACCGGAATCGCACGGCTCGGCTCGAGCGAGATGCCCAGGAGGCTCTTCGTCGGGTCGAACAGCTCGCGGAGCAGCAGCGTCAGATGGTGGAAGACGTCAACGACCTCACCAACGACCTCAGAGAACGCCGGGAAGCCGTGCCGCCGTTGCAGGAACGAAAGGGTACGATGGCCGAAGAGGTCGATGAGATCGAGGCGGATCTCGATCGGTTGGCGAGGGATTTGGGGCAGGATCAACGCGATGCATCTCGGATGCTCGAAGCCGCGTCGCGTTCTATACGTGACAACCAACTGCAAGAGAAACTCCTGTGGTCGCGCGGAGTCATCCAGGATCGCTCGGCGGAATACGCGCAGGATCTCGAGGCACAGATAGAGACTGATATTGAAGAGTTGAACGACTTGGTCAGGCAGGGAGTCGGCGCCATCGGTGAGACACAGGGGCAGAGGTTGGAGGGCGCGCTCGAGAACACGCGGGATGCCGTTACCGGGTTGGAATCGATGGCCGAGAGATTGCGGCAGCGCATGCAGGAAGCGCAGCAGGGCCAGGAGACACAAGAGGGGCAGGGAGGTGGGGGCGGGCGCCTCAGCGGTGAAGACCAACGCCAGTTCACTCGTGAGTTCAGGGAACGTTTGCAGGAGTTGTCGGAACTGAGGCGTCAGCTCGCCCAAGAGGGCGTCGACGCAGGTGAACTCGAAGACGTCATCAATCAGATGGGTGGTATGGACCGCAGGGGTGTGATCGGTCGGGCGCTCGGTGTGACCTTGCTGGAATCGGAAGTGATTCAGGGGCTCAAGGAGTTCGAGTTCAACCTGCGGCGCCGTCTCCAACTCGAAGGCGATCAGCGCCTGTACTTGTCCGGATCCGATGCGGTGCCTGAAGGATACCGGGAACTGGTGGAGGAGTACTACAGAGAACTAGCGCGGCGCCAAGGCGGCGATAGTGGAAGGAGATGAGTTGCGAGTTGCGAGTGGCGAGTGGCGATTGGCGAGGTGTGAGTGGCGTTCACCATATGACTGCCATTCACTCAACACTCACTAACCGCAAATCAAAATCAAAAATCAAAAGTCAAGAATCACAAATCACAACTCCACACACATATCTGACTAACCGTATATTTCTACACCAATGGATAAATCGGATTTGGCAATCGCCATCGCGGAATACGACTCTATGCTCGTTGGGTTTTCGGGCGGAGTGGATTCCTCTCTCCTGTCTGTAGTCGCCAGGCGAGTTTTGGGTAGGGATCGGTCCATCGCGGCGGTGGGCACGAGTCCCTCTCTACCGAAGGGCCAACTAGAGCAGGCTCGACAGATCGCTTTGCAGTTCGACCTCAATCTCGTTGAGGTGGCGACGGACGAGCTGGATGATCCACAGTACGCGGCCAATTCAACCCAACGTTGCTACTACTGTAAGCGCGAGTTGTGGACCAAGTTGGTCGACGCGGCCAGAGAGCACGGTATGTCGGTGGTTGCCGAGGGGACGAATGCCGACGACCTGAGCGAGCACCGGCCCGGCCTGGCGGCCGCGGATGAATTCAAGATCGTGCAGCCCCTCGCCGACGCGGGTTACACTAAGGAGTTGGTTCGCGCTGAAGCACGCGAGTTGGGCATACCGATTTGGGATGCACCGGCCGCGCCATGCCTTTCCAGCAGATTGCTGTATGGTTTGGAAGTTACGAGAGAGCGGCTGTCACAAGTCGAGGGTGGCGAAACTCTGTTGAGAGACTTGGGAGTCGAAGGTGACATGAGAGTCCGCCATCGCGGCGACGAAGCTAGAATCGAGGTCCCGGCTTCCGAATTTGACAAGATCCGCGAGGCCAAGGAGACCATAGTGTCTGGATTCCACAAGCTTGGATTCGTGGGAGTAACGCTCAACCTCACGGGGTACCGCAGGGGAAGTTTGCTGACCGATAAACCACCCGAACTCGAAGTGCTTTCCTAGGCGCGGTAAACGGCATGCGTCTCTTCGTGGCCGTGAATCTACCTGATCCGGTTCGTCACAATGTCCGGGATTTAACTCGGCAGCTTCGAGATAGCCGCTACCCAATTCGGTGGGTCGCCTCGGAGGCAATGCACATCACCCTCAAGTTCCTCGGTGAAGTCCCGGACAAAAAAGAAGACGCCATCACGAAGTCACTCGAGAAAGCGGCGGCAGGTGTCTCTCGGTTCGCTCTACGACTCGATAGGTTTGGTGCGTTTCCCAATCCACGTCGAGCCAGAGTGGTATGGGTCGGCTGTGAAGCACCGGCGCAGATCAAACAGCTGCACGAACAGGTTGAAGCTGGAATGAGTGAGATTGGCTTCGACAGGGAGAATCGCTCATTTCACCCTCACGTCACGCTGGGTAGAGCACGGCGCGACGCGTCGCCGTCCAGGCTGGGCGGTCTTTCTAGGATGCTCGAAAGTCTTGTTGTGGATGTCGAATTTCCGGTAACGTCGGTCGAGTTGATGCAAAGCGAACTCTCGCGGGCCGGGGCGAAGTACACAGTCCGCGCGTCGATAGGACTAACAGGATGATACGAGGCTGCTTTACAAACATCTTCGCGGGCATCGGTTGCCTCACGGTATTGGCCTTCGGGCTAGTCGGAGCTTGGTACTTCAGGGAGGACATTGCCGACTTGTACGTGTCGATCGTGGAGCGGGACACGGACCCGGGACCAACGGAACCGACCACCGGGCGTCCCTCGTCGTCGGCACTACGATCGGCGGTCGACAAAGAACGAGAGATTGCACGAAGTGGCGGGCCCGACAGTGTGATACTCGAAGCGGACGAGATGGCTTCGTTGATAGAAGACCGCCTTACCAGAGCGGCCAGACAGGCGCTCGATTCGATGACGGTGACGCTCGAGCAGGACAGGTTCACTCTTGAAGCGGCGTTGGAAACCGAACGATTTGGAGGCGATCTTCTTGGCCCCCTTCGGGGTATGATCGATCCACGTGAGCCGATACGCATCTCGGGCCCTGCCGTTGTGAGAGCGCCAGGTGTGATAGGCTGGGATGTCGACGAGTTCCGCGTGGCATCGTTTCCATTCCCTGGACCGACGATACCGGTGCTCGTCGACCGTCTCACCGGAAGCGACGGAGGTGCGATGTTATTTGCCGTGCCGGCTGAGGTCGACGATCTGAAGATTCTGCCGGATGGCGTGACCTTCTATCGAAGGGCCAACTGATGGCCAAACGAGTTTTGGTAGTTGATGATGAGAGAGGTGTCAGAGAGGCACTGAGACAAACTCTGGAATACGAAGGCATGGAGGTCAGAACGGCCGAGTCGGGTGACAAGGCACTGAAAGTCGTGCCGGAGTTTCATCCGCATCTCGTGTTCCTCGACATCAAGATGGCCGGCATGGACGGGTTACAGACGCTGGCCGAACTCAAGAAGATGGACTCCGATGTATACGTGGTAATGATATCGGGCCACGGAACAATCCAGACCGCGGTAGAGGCGACGCAGCTAGGTGCATACGATTTTCTCGAGAAGCCACTCGACACAGACCGCATCCTGCTCACGCTGCGCAATGCGTTGGACCACGTCGATCTCGCCTCTGAGAACGAGCGGTTGAGAGAAGACGTACTCGACCGCTATGAGATTGTCGGTTCCAGCCCCGCTATAAAGCAAGTTTTGGATGTCATTGAAAAGGTTGCACCGACACCCGCGCGTGTGCTGATCACCGGTGAAAACGGTGTTGGGAAAGAATTGGTGGCCCGCGCGATCCATCGCCTCTCACCCAGGGTCAACAAACCGTTCGTAGAGGTCAACTGTGCCGCGATACCGAGCGAGTTGATCGAGAGCGAGTTGTTCGGTCACATGAAGGGATCATTCACCGGCGCATTCGCGGACAGGTCCGGGAAGTTCGAGCAGGCGGATGGTGGTACGCTCTTCTTGGATGAAGTGGGTGACATGAGCGCGGCCGCACAATCGAAGGTGCTCAGGGCACTCGAGGAAGGTGTGGTTACCCGCATTGGTGCGACCAAGGCAATAAGCGTCGATGTCCGAGTTGTGGCTGCCACGAACAAGTCACTCGAGGGCGAGATCACAGAAGGACGATTCCGCGAGGACCTCTACTACCGATTGAACGTCGTACCGATTCAGGTGCCGCCGTTGCGTGCGAGGCGCGAAGACATTCCTGCACTGATAGCAACATTTGTAGCTGCACTCGCGAAGGACTCGGGATTCAAACCGAGGCAGTTCGAACCCGAGGCCGTCGAGGCGATGGCCGCTCGTGATTGGCCCGGAAACGTTCGTGAGCTGCGCAATGCCGTGGAGCGTCTCGCGATCCTCGCGACAGATGATGTCATAACTGTTGCCGACGTGAATCGCCTTACCGGCTTGGCTCAAGACGCGGGACTCGGCGACTTGATGATGTGCGAGACTTTCGACTCGTTCAAACAAGATGCGGAGCGCGCGTTTCTACAGGGCAAGCTCTCTGACAACGCATGGAACGTGAGCGAGACAGCGCGCAAACTGGCGATGCCGCGAAGCAACCTGTATAAGAAGATTGAGAAGTACGGGTTGGAGCGAGGATGACGGAAGTTCCAATGACCAATGTCCAGGTAACTTCGGCCGAAGCACTTTGGATATTGGACATTCCTTGTTGGATATTCAGACTTCAACTACACTCTGCATTCTTTTGCTCCTCTCTGCGACACAATGGTTAGGTGACAACGGCGCGTCGCTGCTACTCTCCCCACTATGCTTACCTCATCGATAGCAGTGATACTCAACACGGGCAGGGTGACACTCGACCTCGGTGCGTTGCAGACACTACCGGTTGCACGAGTGGTGAGAGCCGAGTTGGCACGGGGCGATAGAGCAGCGTGTGTCACGGCTACACTCGAACATGAATGCTCCTCGCGTGACCTTCTCGACGTGTTGAAGCCATGGGCTGCGGGAAATGGTTGGTCGGTAACAGTTGCGCCGCTGACCGGAACTAGCTAAACTGTTGCCTAGTCAGGGTTTGCAGCGTGCGGCCTGCGGCTGTTTTTTTGTGTTATGGAGCTTATCTGACAACTCGACACGCTTTTTCGATTGATGTTGTTGGGCACTGCTTGAACTTGATCAGTGTCAGTCACCCCTTCTCTCTCCAATTCTCACATAGACCTTATCCGCAACTTTGTCTAGGACAGACATTCGACCGGATCTCGTTGACGGTGGGTGTTGGGTCAGGGTCACCAGAACTCCTAAGAGGGAGTTGACGTTATGGTACTCGCCACTGCCAAGAAGCGGCAGGTAGATGATGGGTCGCTGGATCAATACCTTCGGGAGATCAGTCAGTATCCTCTGATTACTCGCAGGGAAGAAGTCGAACTTGCGATCAAGATCAAAGACGGTTGCCGTGCATCACTCGACAAACTAGTGAGGAGCAATTTGCGGTTTGTCGTTTCGGTTGCCAAGAAGTACCAGAACCAAGGTGTCAGCCTTGCTGACCTAATCAATGAAGGCAACCTCGGCTTGATAAGAGCAGCTCACAAGTTTGACGAGACGCGAGGTATCAAGTTCATCTCGTATGCGGTCTGGTGGATTCGTCAAGCGATCTTGCAGGCTCTCGCAGAACAGAGCCGCATCGTCCGCGTACCGTTGAACAGAGCAGGAACGCTACATCGCATTGGCAGGCGGTCGTCGGCGTTGTTGCAGGAACTCGGTCGAGAACCCACGGTCGAAGAGATTGCAGAGGGAATGGACATATCGCGCGAAGAAGTCGCCAAGACTATGTCCATTTCACAAAACCATCTCTCGCTCGACGCACCGCTCACACCGGGAGAGGACAACAAGCTCCTGGACTATCTTCCCGATCAACAGAACCCCGGCCCCGACGAGCAGGCGTTCGAGCGTGCGCTCTCCGAGTCAATAGAAGAGATGCTCACAGACTTGAAAGAACGCGAGGCGAGAATCCTGCGGCTCTACTTTGGGCTCGAGAACAAAGAGCCGATGACTCTGGAGCAGATCGGCCAGATGATGGGAATCACTCGCGAGCGCGTACGACAGATAAAGGAAAAGGCCCTTGCTCGGTTGCGGCACGCCAAACGGGCACGAGCGTTGTCGAGTTTCTTGGCGTAAAGTTTACCAAGCTAACCAAACTGTGTAAGCGGGAAGCGGGAAGCGTCGTTTGGCGCGATTCCCGTTTCCCGTTTCCCGTTTCACTGACTGCTCATGAATGTCTCAATCATCTCACTTGGGTGTGACAAGGCGACCGTAGACTCCGAACGACTCATCGGAGATCTCGTGGGGCACGGTGCGCAGTTGGTGGCTGATCCTGAAGCAGCAGATGTCGTGCTTGTGAATACGTGTGGGTTCATCGATGCGGCAAAACAAGAATCGATTGATACCATGCTACAAGTAGCCGCGTTGAAGCAGAGCACAGGTATTCGGGCGGTCGTAGCGGTGGGTTGTCTCGTCGAGAGGTATAAGCGAGATCTCGAGTCTGAGATGCCGGAGGTTGATTTGTTCGTTGGGTTCAACGACCTCGACAAGCTCGTGCCCAAGCTCGCGGAATTGGGATTGATGGTCGATCCGGTGGCAACTCATCCTGGCGTACGGCAATACCTAGGCGACGCGCCTCACATTAGATACCTCAAGATTTCTGAGGGGTGCGATCATTCCTGCGCATTCTGTGCGATTCCGCTGATGCGCGGCAAACATCGCTCAGAACTTCTGCATGGTTTGGTTGCGGAAGCTCGCGAACTCGAGCGCCAAGGGGCCAAAGAGATAACCCTGGTCGCACAGGATCTCGGACACTTCGGCAGGGATTTTGGACCCAACGGCACACGACTTCCGGATCTGCTCGACGCACTTCTGTTGGAGACTACAGTGCCGTGGTATCGACTTCTCTACGTCTATCCCTCGGGCTTGAGTGAAAACCTCGTCGAGTTGATGGCACGTGAGCCACGCATCGTTCCGTATATCGACATCCCGATACAGCACGCGTCCGACAGTGTGTTGAAGAGGATGAGACGCCCGGAGCGGCAAAACACAATTCGACGAAAAATCTCGCTGCTGCGCACCGCAATACCTGACATCGCCATTCGCACAACGGTGGTGCTGGGTTTTCCGGGTGAGACGGATGCCGATTTTCGTACGCTGTGCGAATTCATCGAAGAGGTGGAATTCGAGCGTGTCGGTACTTTCACCTACTCGGAACAAGAGGGTACGATAGCGGCTGAGTATGACGACGACGTGCCCGCGGCCGTGAAGAGCGAGCGTCAAGAGGAGCTGACCGAAATTCAACGGATCATTTCTGAAGACAGGCTCGGGCGCTTTGTGGGTCGGGAGACGGCTGTGCTGGTAGACGGAACGAATGAAGCGCCCGACGGTGTATACAGGCACGTGGGGCGAGTGCAGTGGCAGGCGGACGATGTTGATGGTGTGACCCTGCTATCACATGGCGAAGTGACGAAACCAGGCGAGTTCCATCGCGTTTTGATTGAAGACAACCGTGACTACGATTTCTATGCGAAGGTGTTGGAGTGAGTAGAGCCCTTACCGTTCTGTCACTCGTCTTGCTTTTGGCTGGGTGCGCCGCGCGCCCTCCAGTTGTTGAGGAGCAGCGCAGAGGAGAGCCGCGGTTGCGGATAGGCTTGGTGGTCGAGGCCGATGCTGTACGAGTCCGTGGCCAAGCTGGGGTCACCGTGCGTGGCTCCACCGCATTCGATCTCGGTCCTGAAGAAGAGGTGAGAGTGTTCGCGTCCGACGGAACGGTGTGGGTCGAAGGCAGGGGCGGCGGCTCACATCGACTCACCTTCGAAAGCAAAGATCCTAGGCTCTTTCTCAGCGTCAACGGCCGTGCCTATCGGGGGCTCGTGGAGGTGCTCTCGAATGGAAACTCCGTCACCGCGGTGAACGTGCTCGGCACTGAGGCGTATCTGAGAGGTGTGGTGGGCGTCGAGATGGGAGACAGGCAGAGAAACGAACTCGCCGCATTGGAGGCCCAGGCGATTGCTTCCAGAACCTATGCCTTGAAGAACCGCGGCCGGTTCCGCACGGCCGGCTATGACTTGCGCGCCGGGGTGCAGGATCAAGCCTATCTCGGTGTGGAGAGGGAAACCGAGTTGGGCTCCGCGGCTGTGCGCAGGACCGCCGGAATGGTGGTCACCTATCGCAGCGACCTAATCTCCGCATTCTTTCATTCGACGTGCGGATACTCGACTGCATCGCCCGCCGAGGCATTTCATACTGTGCGACAGGTGCCGTACCTCAGGCCCGTTTCGGACAGGCGACCAAGCACGGGCTACTACTGCGACATTTCTCCGCGGTTTCGATGGTCGGTCGAATGGGATGGGAACGAGCTGAGAGATATATTGAGAAATACGATTCCCTCGGTAATGGGAATCGATGCAGAGATGATTGATGAGGTTCGAGCGTTGCATGTTCACGGGCTGGGGCCGTCTCGTAGGGTCACCGAATTGCGCCTCGAGGTGGGTAGTGGCGAGATACCGGTGTACGGCCCCGATCTCAGACGAGTGTTTCTGACCCCTGAGAGGAGACCGTTGGGCAGCACCGCGATCGAGGTGTCGTATGAACGAGGTGCTTCCGCCAGAATATCGGGCGCCGGATGGGGGCACGGTGTGGGTATGTGTCAGTGGGGCGCAATTGGTCGAGCGCGTGCAGGGCAATCCGCTCACGAAATCCTAACCACATATTTCCCGGGGACGCGAATTGAACGCAGTTACTAGGTTGGTTTTGACACTGATGGTCTGCCCTCAGGCATTGGTGGCGCAGGGTTTTCTCGAACAGTTCTCCTATGAGGGGCTGGGGTTTTCGGGGATTGGGTTGGAGTTCGGCGGAGTTTTGTCCGACCGTTTGACGAGAGAAATGACCGGCGCTGTGCGCATCGACTACGGCAGGATTGCCCCCAATGTGCGGGTGTTGTTTGGCGTGTCGTATTTCGAGGGACAGTTCAACGAAACGGAGATCCGTGAGTTCGCTCTCGGGATTCAGCGGGTGGTGGATCCTGGTCGTAGCTCCTTGATTGACATCGGCACGATAACATGGTCGGACATTGAAGCGGACTTGGATCTCCAGTACGTGTTGGACACTGGTGGCAGAGTAACCAACTACTTTGGCATCGGTTTCGCGGCGCATGTGCGGAACGGCACCGGAACGATCATAGACGATACTTTCGTCGAGGACGCGCTGGACACCATTGATGCGGGGTTGAACCTCTCCTGGACCACCGCGGTTGAGCTTGTTCCGGCGATTCACTTCACCGTGGATCTGCGTGGTGGCTTGACGAGCGAGCTACGGACCGCGACCGCACGTGCAGGGTTGATGTACAGAGTCACCGGCGGAGGATGACGCGTCTGACCAGGCATGACCTTGGTTTGCTGTTCGCGGGCGCGGTGCTGCTCACACTCGCGTTTCCACCGTTTCATTTCTTCGTTCCGTCGTTTGTCTGCTTGGTGCCCGTTGTACTCCTGATCGAGAAAGGCAATCACGATCGGCTGCCGCTGCGCAGGCAGGTGCAGTACGGTTTCCTCTTCGGGCTCTTCTCCAATGGCCTGCTGCTCTACTGGATGGTCGTTGCCCTGTGGAGGTTTACGCCCCTGTCGATCCTCGGATATACGGGCACCGTGTTGCTGCTCAGCACCTTCTCCGCCGGCCTGTTTGCGCTTTGTGGCTGGATTGTCCGAGCTTCGCGGGTTTCGATTCTGGTGGCATTCCCAACGCTTTGGACTGCCCTCGAGTGGGTGGTGGCGCACCTTGGCGACCTACGGTTCCCTTGGCTCGGTCTCGGAACGTCACTCACAGGTTTCCCGACGGTTGTGCAGCTCGCAGACATCGTTGGTGCGCGCGGTATCACACTGATGTTGGCGCTGGCGAACGCGGCACTCGCTTCGGCTTGGCTGGCTCGGCGCCATCGCCAAAAGGTTGTCGGAATGGTAGGCGCCGTTGGACTTGGAGTTATTCTCGCTCTCACCTACGGCATAGCCCGCGAGAAAACGCTGGGGGTACGTCCGCTCGGCGAGGTCGCGGTGTTGCAGCCCAACTTGGGATACGATACGAAGCGGGATCCGGAGTTGCGCGATTCGATTTTCTCGGCGGCCCTAGAGTCCACTTCCGCCGTCGATCTCGAAGTGAACCCGGATCTGATAGTCTGGCCTGAAGTCGCACTCCCCGATTTTCTACTGTGGCGTCCAGATTGGATGGGGCGTATCGCTGCGTTCGCTCGCTCGAGGAACACATCTCTGGTGATCGGTGCGTTGGATTTCGAACGTCTGCCGGATTCGACTGCAATTCGGTACAACGCTGCGTTCGTTGTTGATTCCACCGGCCGACATGAAGACTATCCCGTGTATCGCAAACAGTACCTCGTACCAATCACCGAACAGGTGCCATTTCTCCACGGCTGGACACTTGGCATCCGCTGGTTTGGAAATCTCGGTGCCGGTGATGGCGGAACTGTTTACGAACTTGGTATGGGTGCTTTTGGGGTTCTGATCTGCTACGAATCGGCATTTGAGAATCTTGCACGAGAGTATCGAGTGAACGGAGCCGACTTCCTGGTCAACATTACCAACGATGCTTGGTTCGGACGCACAACCACGCCGTACCAGCACGCTTCACATTTGGTCATGCGGGCGATCGAGAACAGGATGGGAGTGGTACGGTCAGCCAACACGGGTGTGTCCCAGTTGTTGGATCCGTTGGGGCGCGCGCACGGGAGCACTCGACTCGAAGTAGCAACGGCTACCGCCGGTATCTTGCAGACCAGCGAAAACGTGACTCTGTACTCTCGGCTCGGCGATTGGGTCGGTGGGACCACCATGCTGATGGCCCTCACCTTGATCGTGTATGCCTGGTGGAGGGGCAGAGACGAGGGTCTGATAACTCGCTAGGAGCCCTCGTCCCGCTCGTAGATCTTTGCCTTCACGAACATGTCGAACAAGCCGGGATCCACCATTCCGTCTTTCACCTCGTAGCCGATTATGTCGAGCGCCCGCTCCGTTGGCACCGCCCGTTTATATGGCCGGTCGGCTGCTGTTAGTGCATCGAAAATGTCCGCAATCGTCATCATTCTGGCTTGTATGGGAATTTCTTCCGCCGTGACTCCGTGCGGGTACCCGGCTCCATTCAGTTTCTCGTGATGCCTGTGCGCAATTTCGGGGATGTAGCTGAGTTCTTTTGTCCAAGGTATCTGTAACAGAAACTTGTACGTGTGTCTGACATGGCTTTCGATTTGCAGGCGTTCGGATTCGTCCAGACTGCCCTTTCGGATCGAGAGAAACCGGACTTCGTCATCCGCCAGGTAAGGATGCTGCTTTCCTTCCAAGTCTTGGTAGTGCTGCTCCGAGTAATGGAGCAATTCGTCGAAGTTCCCTTCTGGCAGTACAGTGGGTTCATTGGACTCGAGAACCAATTGCAGGAACCGATCGAGATCCTTGATGTGTTCTGAGTGTTCCTTTTCGAGTGCTCGTTTGAACTCCTCGTAACCATCGGTGTTGGCTTCGAGGAACCTCACGCGTTCCTGGAGCTGTTTTTGTTCGGCAGTCAGCCGGATAAAGGCATAACGTTGTTTCAGTAGGGCGAGATCGGGCGGATAGAGCTTTTTCGATTTGACTAGAACTTGCTCCCGCACGCCTACCTTTCCGAAATCGTGCAACAGCCCGGCATATCGGATCTCTCGGATTTCTTCTCTCGAGAATTTGACTTTCCGGTAGGGCCCATCCGTTGTTTTATCGACGACCTCTGCGAGCCCGACGGTCTTGTCTGCTACACGGGCCGAATGGCCGGAGGTTGTCGGATCGCGTTGCTCGATCGCAGTCACCGACGCGCGCACGAACCCCTCGAAAAGCCGCTCGATATCTTCATAGAGCTGGCTGTTCTCGATCGACACCGCTGCCTGACCTGCTAGAGCACTAACCAGATGGACGAGACGTCGTGTATACGGTATGACCTGTTCTTCGAAATCTTCAGGTTTGTTGAGTTCGGTCTCGAATTCCTTTTTCCGATTGATGAGCTGTAGCACTCCGATGATTTCGTTCTTGTGATCCATCATCGGGATCGTCAACATCGACTTCGAACGATAGTCGTACTTCTTGTCCCAGGACCGATTGATCGTGTACTCGGAGTCGGGAGGTAGATAATACGCATCGTCGATCACCAGCGGTTCACCCGTGGTCGCCACGAAGCCGGCGATGCTGGTCTTGTCCAGCGGCATGGTGAACTCGACCAACGGCGCATCTGGCCTCGAGTATGTGTGTGACAGCTTGAACCGAAGGGCCTTCTTCTCGTTCTCGTCCGTCTCTACTATGTAGAGGCTACCGCCGTCTGAGGAAGTGATCCGCCTAGCATTTGACAGTATCAGATCGAGCAGCGCATTGTAGTCGCGTTCAGTGGTGAGCGCCATGCCGATGCTCGTTAGGTCGTCCACCTCTGTCGATCGGAGTTCTGCTTCCCTTGAAGCACGCAGGCAATCGGCGCGTGCGGCGGCCTCTCTATAGGCAGTCCTCAGCATTAGCAGTGCTTGCCGCGGGCCGTGCTCCTTTTGAAGGAATCCGGCAAGAAGGTCGGAACCGAATTCCTCGGGCACATCGTCTTCCCCATCCGCGCCAACAGCCACCACCGCACCACCGTCGGACACGAATCGTTTCAGGATGTCGATTGGGTAGTCGGTTCTGCTGGCCGCATCCAGCAGAAATACCGTTATGCCATCTCCCAGCTTCAGGTCGCTAGGCGTCTGTATTGGTTCCGTGATGACTCCCGATTCCTCCAGGGCATCCTGAATCGGAGCGATATTGTTGCGCCTTGGGTAAAGGAGGTTATAGCTCATTGCTCCATCTTCCCGGTATCAGGGGGCGGTGGCTGGACGCCGGTTAGGAACCGCAACGGACGACGACTCACTCTCTCGGCGAAATTCTGTAGGATCTCCGCCGAACGCGCAAGCTGTACGATCGTCGTGCGAATGTCTTCGCGGTTCTCGTTGCTCATTGCCAACGCGGTGGCAGCCAGGCTGTCGTAGCGGGCCAGAACGGTACGTGTGTCGGTCAGTACTAGTGCAAGGGTATCGTGAAGCGGTCCGAGCCTCGCCCGTTCTTCGATCAATATCTCTTCGGTTTGTTCTAGGCTGTTCGAGAGCTGCTCGAGAGCGGCCTCGGCCTGAGGTTGTGTAGCCGCCATCAGCTGTCGTGCCTGTGTGAGAGCCTCCGCGGTCAGGCCCATTATCCGGCGGGTTTCATCCAAGGCCGCTGGAATCTCCTCCCGCATGGTAGCGGCAAACGCCCCAAGAGCATCCAACACGCTTGCCTGACGCTCCGACATAATCGTGTCGTCCGGTTCGATATAGGCGCCGGCACGGATGTGATCCGGCATTGTAAGTAGTACAATAGGCGCTTCAATTGGAGTTGGACGGGTAATGGTCGCTCTAGTTCCCACTGGCAGTCGCAACACGGAACCGTCGGGGAAGCGGTCTCTGATGGTCAGTTGGGCAACGAAATTCAGCTCTCCGGTCGATGAATCAACCACCGGATTCACTTGCGTGACCGCACCGATTGCGAGCCCTTGAATGATCACCCTCGTGTCTTGATTTAGGTCTTCGGCGGTAGTGGACTGCATGTACACGTCGTAACGGCCCTCGCCCAATCCGCTCGTGAGCACTAAGGTGCCCACAATCACGCCTACGCTCACAATAATGAACAGGCCAACCAGAAAATCAGTGTGTCTCTTGTCCACTCAACCTCTCTCAGTCATCGTGAGACAGTGCACCGCCGGCTATCCTAAATGTGTGCTCTATCCGCGGCTTCAGTCTGTCCGGAAGATACTGACCCGTGATCAACAAAGCCCGCCTGGATCCCTCGGCGGATACTCCGCCAAGGGCCAGATCCATCAACACCGCGGCAGCCCTGGGCGTGAGTCCGTCGAAGAACTGCTCCAGGATCACGAGTTCGGGATCGAACGCCAAGGCGCGAGCCAGAGCCGTGCGCCTACGCTGCTCCTCGGTTGCGGTGGCCGGGCGAAGCTCCGCTACATCTTCAACTCCGAACAACGAAAGCATCAATGCCACACGACTGTCTGTTTCGTGCTCGCTGAATTCGCTGCCGTATCGAAGCGGCAGCGCAACGTTGTCTCGCAACGTCAGATTCTGCAGCAGGCCGTCACCGGCGGGAAGGTAGCCGACCTTGCGGCGATACGCGAGCGCCTCGTGTCTTGGCATCTCTGATATTACTGCTCCGAATACCAAGGCTCGTCCGCGCTTCGGAGTGGTGAGCCCGAGTGCGATAGCACCCAGTGTGTCAACCCCCGTAGTCGCCTTGCCTATGACGGAGGTAGCACTGCGGGCCGGAACCTCGAGGTCGAAAGTACCGTCGTTGATGCCGGCCAGATAGACGCCTTCGAAACGAACTGGCACGACGCCGGTCATGACACCAACACAAACAGGCCCGAGGCCAGGAATATCGCCAAAATGCTCACGACAACGCCGCGACTTGCTGCTACAGGTACCTCTGTGGCGGCATGGCCAACCGCAAGCCCGTGAAAGCTCGGCACGGTCCCCACGATCATGCCAAACACGATGCCCTTGGCGACTGTCAACCACGCATCTCTAAAGGTGAGACTTGCCATGACTATCTCGAAGTAACGCGCCGTTGCCATGCCGTTGAGACTCGCCGCAACCAGGCCAGATACTATGGAGACGAGATCGAAGACGATAATCAGTCCGAATACCGAGATAACAGCCCCTCCGAGCCGAGGCAGCACGAGATATTGAGCAGGTTCGATTCCCATCCCCTCGAGTGCACTGATCTCACCCATCACTTTGTTGGTCGCGAGCTCCGCCGAAATGGCGGTGCCCGACCTGCCGGTGACGATGAGGGCTGTGATCAACGGACCCAGTTCGCCGACGATAGCTATGACCATC
>CAYTDU010000037.1:0-16736 GCA_964436395.1 uncultured Gemmatimonadaceae bacterium
AGCAGTGAGTAGAGGAGGAACGGCAAGCAGAAACTGCGTGTACACACTCAGATCCTGTTGTGCGTTCACCACCTTTGCGTGTTGTCCCGACCAACGAGAAAAGAAGTCCGACTCAGATCCTGTAGCCTTCAAAGTCTCTATCAGCTGCAGGCCTACCATTGATGTTCCAACGAGCTTGCCCTGCTCTTGCAGGAGCCGCTGATTGCCGTCCACTCTCTTACGAGCAACGAAACGCAACGCTCCTACATTGAGAAGAGCCATTACGATCCCGACAATCGTGAGCGTCACGTCGTAGTAGAACATCAGCACCGCGAAGAAAACGATCGTCACGAAGTTGAGGAGTGTTGTCGCCAGCTCGCCGGAGAGTAGCTGCGCCACCCTGTCGTTTATGGCCACCCTCGAGCCTATCTCGCCGCCGTACCGCTGGGAAAAGAACTCCATGGGAAGGCGGAGCACATGCCAGAAGAACTGGCCAGACATGCGCAACGCGAGCTTGGTTTCCAGCCGCAGGAGGAAATGTTCCCTGAGCCAGGTCAACGCCGCCCGAAGTACCGCTGTGATTGCCATACCGATCAGGAGCGGCGCGAGCCAATCTCTGAGGCCTTTCACGAGGACTTCGTCTACGAAGACTTTGGTGAATATTGGGATTACCAACCCGGGGATCACGAGTGCGAGACTCGCGAGCACTACGTAGACCAGTGCGAGCTCGGATCCCGACATGCGCGCGCGCATGCCCCGCAACATGCTCCTTTTCTGTCCACCCTTCTTGAAATCGGCATTGGGCGTGAATGCCAACGCTACCCCGGTGAACGCCTCGTCGAACTCTTCTGCGGATACGGTCCTGGGACCGCCAGCCGGATCGTTGAGGTAAACACGCTTCTTCTTGAAGCCTTCAACAACGAGAAAGTGGTTGAAATTCCAGAATACAACTAGCGGTAGCGGAAGCGATCTGAGACCCGCCGGTTCTTTCTTGAACCCCTTGGCGGTTAGGCCGTACTCTCTTGCCACCTTCAGCATGTTGCTTGCCTTGGTACCGTCGCGCGACACTCCACACGCAACGCGCAGTTCTTCCAAGGGGACAAAACGTCCATGATAGCCCAGCACTATGCCAAGTGCTGCAGCTCCGCACTCGACCGCCTCCATTTGGAGAACGGTAGGGGTCCTGACTCGCTTTGCCTTTGACTTCTGGTTCGGTGTGCTCATGCCGACAGCTTCGACTGCAGCGTCAGTAGATGCCGAGCGATCGCTTGAGGATCGGAATGACGAGACTCACGGGTCGCTGACGCTCCACTACGATTCTCGCGGTGCACGATGTACCGCTCTCCACGCGGATTTCGGGACCACGGGACGACCAGACATATCCGCTGGGATTCTCTGGGTCCATGAGCAGCTCGACTGCAATCTCGTAAGGCTGGCCGTTTTGCGAGAATTGCTGTGCCAGTTCCGGTATGCCGAGAACCCGAATCATGCTCTGCTCGGTTACCGGAAAGGCGCTCATGGACTTCACGCGGCCTAGCAGATAGCCAAACTCCTCCGGCCTCACCGTTGAAAGTGCGAGCTCAACTTCCATGGCCGAACGAATTCGCTTGCCGTCGTTCAACGGAACATAGATTAGCGCCTCGAGTCTGCCATCGAGGGGTTCCAGGTTGAGCAGCCTCATGCCCTGATGCACATAGTCGCCTTGGTCCGCCATGATTTCTACCACGCGTCCCTCATGCTGGCTCGCAACATAGGACATGCGGTTGTCGGTCATCGGCTCACCGCGAAACAGAGTGGCAACGACCTGCCCTCGTTCGACCACATCCCCGATACCCACATGAATGTTTGTGATCTCACCGGGTTGTGATATGAGTACTCCGCTCAATCCGCCCCTCGTCACGAGGATACCTGAACCGCTGACCTTGGTGGCCACCGTGCCCAGAAAACCCCATACAACGGCTGTGACGATCAAGCCGGTGAGCGCGATGAGTGCAAGCCAGCCACGGCGGTTGGTGACCCGCATCAACTGGTCTAGTTGGTCGGGCGATGATAGCCTTTCTAATGCAACTTTTCGGAATATCGATTTTTGCATTATGGCTTCGTTCCCGGCGGACTCAACCTTCCATTAGCTGTTTTAGGAGTTTGTCAAACCTCGATCCAGCAAGATGTATGCTATCCAGTACTCCCGGGTTGAGTTCGTCTGCATATTCGATGTCATCTTCAAACTCCTGACCTGACTCATATCCCATCAGAGCCACACTGCTCCGCAAACGGTCAGAGAGGAAGAGGCAAATCGCCTTGTAAAATCTGGCGGCGAATAAAGTGTTTTCCTCGAGACGCTCTGCGAGTAGTTGTCTCGGGATGGCGAAGACTGTTGAGTTTTCAACTGCCGTTACAGTTGCAGAGGGTGGTCGGGTATCGACGAATGACATCTCGCCGACAATTTCACCGCATCCAAGCCTGTTGACTTCTCTGTCTTCAAGAGATGCAACAGTTACTGAAAATGTGCCATTCAGCACGAGATAAACCGCATCGAAAGGTTGTCCCTCCACGATGAGCACCTGGTTTGCTGGCACGGTTTCCTTGCGCCCCACCTGCAACATCCAGTCTATGTCTTCGTCGCTGACCTGGCCGAACAGAAACAGGACCTTCCTCATCCTTTGGTTAACCTCTCCGTTGTGTTGAGATCGACTGCACGAAGGTATCTAATTGGCGCGCGTCTTGGAAGAAGTAGTATATGAAGCTTTTCTGTCTGGCTGGATTGGATATGCAGGGTCATCACGATGGGCTCGGGTGTTCTATCCCGCAGTCCAACCAGGGCCAAAGCAACAACGACGATAACGAAGCACCACGCGCGTCACGCGTTCTTCTCGCTCGCGGTCAACTGATCGCGAGGCCGATCAGTAGTCCGATTATCAATGCGACAACAACGATAACTGCGAGCGTCATACCTTCCACGCCCACAGATTCCTCGCGAGGCGCGCGCTCTCCGCGCGTGCTCCGTCGCTCAGTCGAGAACGTCACCGCCTGAAGTGCGGTTTCCAGCTCCTTGGCTGTCGAAAAACGTTCCCAGGGATCTTTCTCCAGACATTTCATGATAGCATCCGCAAAATCCTTCGGTATCGTCGGATTGACATCACGGATTGGCACCGGCGCCTGCTTGACATGTTTCTCGAGAACTTCATTGCCGTCCCGACCGCTGAATGGAGGACGCCCCATCAGCATGCGATAGCCGAGCGCACCAAGCGAATAGATGTCCGACCGGTGGTCGATGTCGGGTAGCCCCCGCGCCTGCTCCGGCGACATGTACGCTGGTGTACCGACCACAGGTCCCCCCGACGACTCCTCTACTTGATCTGTGACCGCCATTGCTGTGCCGAAATCCATCAACAGCACCTTCTGTAGGTCCCCCTCGAGGAACACGTTGTCGGGTTTGATGTCGAGGTGAACCATCTTGGCTCGATGGGCCGCCGCCAATGCGTCGGTCAACTCGCTGAGTATGCGCCTCGACTCGTAGGGTGGCAGCTTCGCCCGGTTCAATCGAGCTTCGAGCGTGGTTCCCTGCACGAACGGCATTATGTAGTAGATCAATCCTGCCCGCTCGCGAATGTCATAAATCGGTATGATCCCGGGATGGCGGAGCTTTGCCAAGGCGATGCCTTCAGTCCGGAAGCTCTCAACGAACAGCTTCTTTCCAGTCAAGTCGGGCCGAATGACCTTGATGGCCACGATCCGGTCGAGTCGGCGGTCACGCGCCTTATAGACGCGTGCGAATCCACCCTGGCCGAGCAACGACATTAGCTCGTACCCGGTCCCTAGGGCATGCCTGAGCCGGTCGTTGAAGTCTGCCCCCGGGGGTGGCTCGGTGGGTTCCGGTTCTACGTTGATACCAACGATCTCATCGATGTCAGCTGCACCAGCGGGGTCAACCACTGTTGCGTCCGGATCTGCGCTTGCGGGAACGGACGTGCCACAGTTGGCGCATTGGTGATCGTTGGGTCCCAGTGGCTGATTGCAGCCTGAACAGAGCCGAGGTGAGTCAGTCATATCTTTGTGTTCTGTCGCTGCATTGATCTTGGTTCGAAGAAGGAATGGGGAATCATAATGGCAGATGTTCTGGCCTGCCAAGTGTGATGTCGGGTGAGGGGGGTAGTCTCGCACCCCAGAACGGCGATAATGTGACGAACTTGCAACTGTGTTGCATTTGGAGTAGAGTTGATCGAACCGGCTACGGTCAAACGGTCACCCAAGGCTACATGAAAAACACCAATCAGCTATTGAACGCGGCGGGGCTGCGCAGTACAAAAGCTCGTGGCCTCGTTTTGGAAACGCTCAACAAGGCAAACCGACCGCTGTCGCACCAGGAAATCGCGGCAGAACCTGAAATTGGTGGTATGGACAGGGTCACTCTGTACCGGACGTTGACCACGCTCAACAAGGCTGGGTTGCTCCACCGCGTACAGGGAATTGACGGCGTGTGGCGATTCCGGGGCCATCGTTCTAGATCGGGCAAATGCGGCGGTGACCACATCCACTTCCTGTGCCTGGAGTGCGGCCAAATGTCCTGCCTTCCGGAGCAGCCTCTCCCATGGGTCAAGGAGCCCGACGGAGCAGAGGTGTTTGGCAAGCAGTTGGTGGTGTACGGACGGTGTGCCGCCTGCAACAAACAGGAAGAGCCGGCAGACGTCGGACAGTCGTCTGACTCCGAAGCCGCAGAGCCAAATGCTGCGAATCGTGCGCGTTTTCCTGGAAGGAGCTCATGACCTCGTTCGCAAACGCGAAGACTCTTACGCTATCGGGTATCGTACTGGCAACCTTGGCAGTTTCCGGGGCCTTCGTCTGCGGCATGGAAGAGAGTCCAGATCACCATTTCGGCATGGCGGTCGAGTTCACGGACCACGCGACAGCGGCATTTGTTGCGCAAGAGATGGGTTGGTACGAGCAGCGAGGCATCCGACTAGCGTCATATGAGAGTTATGCGACCGGTATGGCGCTAGCGTCTGCGCTGGCGCGCGGCGACATCCAGGCCGCGTACATCTGTTTGGTTCCGGCAATCAGCGCGTATGCCAATGCCGGCGTCCAGATCAAGATCGTTGCAGGCACCCATAGATACGGCTATGGGCTGGTCGTTGATCCGCAAGTGGTGACACGGGTGGAAGATCTCGCAGCCGATGGTGTCCGCACTGGGTGTGTACGAGAGGGTGGGGCGGTCGATGTGTTGATGAACCGTGCCATCGACAGATACGGGCTCGATCGGCAGCTAATCCTCGGTAGGGTCCGCCGCATGAACCCGTCCAAGCTGCTACTCGCGATCCAGACAGGTAGGCTCGACGCTGGGTTTCTGCCGGAGCATTGGGCCAGTTTGGCGGAGGACTTCGGCTTTCAGATGCTGCTCACCGCGCAGGACATATGGCCAGGAATGTTGGGAAGCGTGCTGGTTGTCAAAGATGAGTTGGCCCGAGAGAATCCCGATATCGTCAGAGCCCTCGTAGCTGTGAACGATGAGGCCACAGAGTGGATCAATGACCACCCACACGAAGCTGCCAATACGCTTGCCAGAGTTCTATCGCTCATGGGTGATACGGACCGGACAGCAAGGGCCGGAGGGCTCTCTCAGAAGCCGGGCGTCAACGAAGCGGCAATGTTGCGTTCTATGGATCGGCTGGATTACACCACGACGATCTCACCTGACGAGGTGCAAGAGGTGATCGACTACCTAGCCAGATTGGGCTATATCGACGATCCGTTCCCGGCCGAGGAAATCTTGGCTCTCGAGGCAAAACGATGAACCTTCAGCGGCATCCGGTTAATCCTTGGGGAGCGATACCGGTCGTCCTGGCTCTCGCTCTATGGGAGTTGGTTGCGCGTTTAGGGCTCTTACCGGGCGGCATCATCTTTCCGCCGTTCTCGGCCGTTGCTCGTGAGCTGTACGAACTTGCACGGACGGGGGTGTTGGCGCAGAACTTTCTGCCCAGCTTGAAGCGTGTTTTGTTGGGCTTTGTAGCGGGGGGCCTTGCCGGCATGATCGTTGGAACCGCAATGGGCTGGAAGCGGCAGGTCAACGAAACGCTGGGTCCAATTCTGAGCCTGTTGTATCCGATACCAGCGCTCGCGTGGCTGCCGTTGCTCATGATCTGGATCGGCATTAGCGAGTTCTTGCCGGTTGCGATCGTCTTCATATGCTCATTCTTCCCGATCTGTTACACCACCGCGACAGGAATTCGGAACGTGGATCGCCGCTACGTGGACGCGGCCCGATCGCTCGGTACATCGGAGCCACGCATCTTGGCTGAGGTTGTCTTCCCTCTCGCGCTCCCGGACATCTTTACAGGCCTGCGACTCGAAGCTGGAATGGCGTGGCGGGTCATAATCGCGGCAGAAATGGTTGCGATACCCACAGGCATGGGAGCGTTGATGATGAGGTCGGAGAGCCTGATCCGTGTGGACACTATCATCGCATGTCTCTTTGTGCTGTCAATCATGTGTTTCTGCTTCGAGCGGGCGTTGTTCCTTTTGGAGCAGAAGATCACTGCGGAGTGGCGCTGAGATGCCCACCGTCGAACTTCGAGGCATTCGCAATTTTGGTTGTCAGGGAACAAACCTCGAGATCCAACCAAACCAGCTACTGGTTCTACTCGGTCCGAACGGCGCCGGTAAGACCACCATTCTCAATGTCATTGCCGGCCTCGTACAGTATGAGGGAGGCGTGTATTTCGACGGGGCTCCGGTGGACGGTCTTCCTGCCAGAGATAGGAAGGTAGGCTACGTCTTTCAGGACCTCGTGCTCTTTCCACACATGGACGTGAGGTCCAACATCGCGTTTGGACTCAGGGGCAACGGACATACCGAACATGAGGTGATAGCCCGCGTCTCAGATCTACTCGACCTGCTCGCGATCTCACATCTCGCTGCACGATACCCTACGAGGCTCAGCGTTGGCGAGAAACAGCGTGTTGCGGTGGCTCGCGCTCTCGCGCCCCATCCTTCCATACTCTTGTTGGATGAACCATTCAATAGCCTCGATTCGCAAACCAGCTTGCACCTTCGCGCCGCACTCAAATCCCTACAGCGAGAGTTGGGAATCACGACGGTCTTCGTTACGCACGACCTCGCGGAGGCTGAAGAAATCGCCGACCGCATCGCAATCATCGAGAATGGTGTGGTCGAACGAGTTGGGACTCCCGCGGAGGTGCTGTTCTCGCCGCCCGGCCCTCGGGCTCGCGACTACGTAGGATCGTCCAATGTACTCGGTTGTGTTACGAGCAAGAGACTCGGCTTTGGCCTAGCTGTAGCAGACTGCGGGGGATTGTGTCTCGTGGTACCCCAAAATGGCAAGGAGATTCGCAAGGTCGCGATATCTCCGCGCGACGTTAGAGTTTCAGTACAGCGACCTAGTACCGATGTGAACGTATTCGAAGGGTCGATTCGGGCAACGAACCGGCTGCCCGGTAGTGTCATGACCCACATAGATGTCGACGGGGCCGACATTGTGGCTGAATTGCCGCATTCAGCATACGAAAGCTCTCGGCTGTCGCCCGGAACTCCGGTGTTCATCGAACTCTGCCTAACAAAGCTCAGGACGAGCGACTAGATTCGCGGCGCTGTGTCCATGGGGACGGGGCCTCCTTTCTTACTCCGCCCCCGTACCCGCCTTCTTCCTTACAATCGTTCTTTTCTCTTCTGGAATCGGATTCGGAACTTCCCTGCCCTTGACCTCGATTACCGCCTCGAACTTCTGGGGGCAGACCTGGAGGCAGGTGCCGCACCTTATGCAGCTGTCCTGATCGATTACGTGAATCTTGTTCTTGCCACCCGAAATCCCATCGACCGGACACTTTCTGGCACAGATCATACAAGCTTGGCACTTCTCCGGATCGATGTAGTAAGAGACTACGTTGGTGAAGATCTCTTCAACTTCTTCTCTGGTGTATAGCTGGTCGTAGTCTGACTCTTTGTCGAGGCGTATCGCGAGTTTGTCTTTCTTCGTGAGCTTGATGTACGGGACTAGCTGCTGAATCTCCTCGAGCTTGGCTGAAATCCCGTTCGTCCCGTTACCGTTGCCGACGGGTCCCAATTCCTGCAACTGAGCGGCGAAGTCGTTCATTACTTCAGCAAACCGTGTTCCTTCTGCCGCCGATATCCACTCGATTCTCAGCCGCTCTGACTCCAGCCCCGCATACTCGAGCAACTTCTTGCAGAGATGCATCATGTTCAGTGCATAGTAGTTGCCTTCAGTCACGTAGTGGCATTCGCCGAGCCAGCAGCCACCGATGATCACTCCGTCCGCTCCCTTCTGGAACGCACGTAATACGAACGAAAGGTCCACTCTGCCTGTGCACATCAGGCGTATGATTCTTATCTCCGGTGCATAGCTTTGTCTGGTCACGCCAGACAGGTCCGCAGCGGAATAAGCTCACCAATTGCAGAGGAAAGCGACGATCCTAGGCGTATGCCCTAGTCCAGTCATGCTCCGACCTCCTCTCTCGTTGATGACCACGATTCCGTAAGCGCAGCGTCGATTTGATTGTAGACCTCCTCATTCGTGAAATGCCTGAGGACAATGGCGTTTGTCGGACAGTTCGAACAACAGAGTCCGTCGCCCTTACAGAGCGCAGGATTCACCGATGCCTTCTTGTTGGCTCCTCTCCCTTGCCAGCTAACCGCGTCGTACTTGCACACCTCAATGCACGCCCCGCACGCGATGCATGCTGCCTCGTTCACCTCACATACGGATCCGGATGCCGTGACGGTATCCTGCGACAGCAATGTCACCGCACGGCCGGCCGCGCCGTATGCCTGGCTCACAGCTTCTGTGAGGTGTTTGGGATAGTGATTGGCGCCACACATGAAGACGCCGTCGGCGGCGAAATCAACTGGCCGGAGTTTGACGTGAGCTTCCTGGAAAAAGCCGTCCGTATTGACGGTAACCTTGAAGAGCCGTGCTATCTCTGGGCTCCCCGGCGAAGGAACCACAGCCGCGGAAAGAGTTACCAAGTCGGCATCCAACACGAGCATCTGTCCGAGGATCGCGTCTGGCACCGACACCTGCAGAACCGAATTGCCCTCGTCGTCCGTCCCGGGCTCAACCTCAGGCTTCCCTTGCGGTTCCCAACGCACGAATCTTACGCCCTGCTCGGCTGCCTCGCGGTAGTAGTCTTCCTTGAAGCCGTAAGTTCTCATGTCCCGATACAGGACATAGATATCCATCTCGGGCTTTCGTGCCTTGAGTGCAAGTGCGTTCTTGACCGCCTGGCTGCAGCACACCCGCGCGCAATAGTCGCGACCTTCCTGTCTACATCCGACACACTGAATCATGACCATGCTTCTTGCGGCTGCTATGGCCTGATCATCTCGTGCCAACCTTTCCTCTAACTCGAGTTGAGTCAGCACCCTCTCATCGTCGCCGTAGAGATACTCTGTCGGCCTGTGTTCGTCCGCACCGGTCGCCAGTATCGTGGCACCGTGTTTGATCTCCGTGGTTCGTCCCTCTGATTCGACGGTGGTTACGAAACTGCCGACATAACCGGATGCGTCCGTTATGGTAGCCGAATGGTAAACGTGGATCAGTCGATGCTGGTAAACCTCGCGTATCAGGTCCTCGATGTATGCGTGAACATCCAGGCCCTCGAGCGTGGTCTGGATCCGCCGTGCCATGCCGCCGAGTACTTCTTGCTTCTCGACCAGATGGACCTCAAAACCCTGATTTGCCAGGCCAAGTGCTGCGTTCATCCCCGCCACTCCGCCTCCCACAACCAATGCAGCTTTGTTGACCGGTAGTTCATACTCCTGCAGCGGTTCCAGGCCTATGGCTCGCGCGACCGACATCCGTATGATGTCCTTGGCTTTGGCCGTGGCTTCTTCCTTCTGTTTGGAGTGCACCCAGGAGCAATGCTCCCGGATGTTTGCCATGTCGAAGAAGTATTGGTTGATACCGCCTTCGCGGAGGGTGTCGCGGAACAGTGGCTCGTGCGTTCTGGGTGTGCACGCTGCTACAACGACGCGATTGAGGCCCTTCTCCCGAATCGTGGTCGCGATCTGCGCGGCTGCGTCCGTGGAGCAGATGAACAGTCCCTCTTCGGCGTGCGCTACCTTGTCCAGGGTTCCCGCGTACTCCGTTACCTCCGGTATGTTCACGACGCGACCGATATTTGCCCCGCAGTGGCAGGTGAAGACGCCCACTTTCACTTCTTCATCGGAAACGTCACGCTCGTCCGGGTAGACGCGTTCGGTGTCGAGCTTCCAGCGGCGATTCTTCAACAACGCACCCACGAGAGCGTTGGTCCCGCTCGCGCTCATGACAGATTCGGGAATGTCCATCGGACCCTGGAACGCTCCGCTGACGAACACACCGGGTCTCGTGGTCTCGATTGGATTGGAAGGGTTGGTCTTGCAGAATCCGTGCTCGTTGAGCTCAATACCGAATTGGCGCGAAATCCGCTCGACGTTGGCAGGAGGTGCCAAGCCGATGCCTAGCACCACGAGGTCGAATTCCTCCTCCTTCACACCCTCGTCGTTTGTGGCGTAACGAATCGTTACGTTGTGGGTCTCAGGAATTTCCCTGCCGATCTCGACGTAGCTCCGGATGAATTGTACACCCGGTAGGTTCTCTGCCCTCCTGTAGAACCGCTCGAAATCCTTGCCGTAAGACCTGATATCGTTGTGGAAGACCACGGCCTCAGTGTCTGCGTCGTGATCCTTGGCCAGGATGACCTGTTTCTGTATGTAAGAACAGCAAACCGAAGAGCAGTATGTATGCCCGCCCTCCTGGATCTGCCTCGACCCGACGCAGTGGATCCACGCGATCTTATGCGGATGCTTGTAGTCGGACGGCCGGAGGATCTCGCCCTCGTGCGGTCCAGTGGCGCACAGTAGGCGTTCGAAGTCGAGGCTGGTCACCACGTTCTTCAACACTCCGTAGCCGTAATCGCCGCGCGGCCTCGGGTCGAATGCACCGTAGCCCGGAGATAACACGATCGCCCCAACTTTGACCACCAGTTTCTCTTCCTTCTGGCCAAAGTCGATAGCCTCGTTCTGGCATACACCCTCGCAGATCGTGCACTTCCCGTCCTTCAATTTGATGCACTCGGCATCGATGTACGGCACAAGCGGAACCGCTTGTGCGAAGTACATGTGGGTCGCCTTGTTTTCCGACAGGTTCTGATTGAACGGATCCGGGATATTTATCGGGCAGTACTCAACGCACGTGGTGCACCCGGTGCAGACTTCCTCATTCACGTAACGAGGTTTCTTGATCAACGTGACGTCGAAGTCGCCGGCCCGGCCTTCAACCGTATCGACCTCTGTGTAGGTGAGGATCTCGATATTCGGGTGCCGGTCACACTCGATGAACTTCGGCGACTCTATGCACATGGAGCAGTCGTTGGTCGGGAAGGTCTTGTCGAGTTGCGCCATCTTCCCACCGATGGTCGGATCCTTCTCAACCAGGTAGACCTTGAAACCCGACGTAGCGATGTCGAGAGCAGCTTGGATTCCGCTGATGCCTCCTCCGACGACCAACACGTCCCCGAAGATGCCGTTGCCATTCGTCATGACGCACCTCCGTTGCCATTCAGCGCTTCGTGGAGTACTTCCGTGATATCCCTGACCTCGAGTTTGGTATCGCCATCTAGTGACAAAACGCTCTCTTCGAAGTTGCTGATGCAGTAAGGGCATGACGTGGCAAGCACCTCGGCACCAACCTCGACGGCCTGGGCAACCCGCAAGTCGGAGAATCGCTCTTCTTTCGGTGTTTCCGCCCAGATCCGTCCGCCGCCGCCACCACAACACAGGCTCTTCTCTCTGTTGTCCGGCATCTCGAACAGTTCCAGGCCGGGCAGCTTCTTCAAGACGTTACGGGGTTGATCGTAAATCCCGTTGTGCCGGCCCAGATAACAGGGGTCGTGGAATGTGACCTTCTTCTTGTATTCACCACTGATCTCCAGTCGCCCCTGCTCGATCAGCTCCTGTAGAAACTCAGAGATGTGCACGACCTCGAAGTTCACCATGAACTCGGGGTATTCGTTCTTGAACGTGTGATAACAATGTGGCGAGGCGACCAGAACTCGCTTCACACCGTTGTCGATGAAAGCCTTGATGTTCTCCCTGGCGAGGCTCTTGAAGACGTCCTCGTTTCCGGTCTTTCTAATGCTCTCACCGCAGCAACTCTCCCGGTTGCCAAGGATCCCGAAATCGACGCCGGCTTTCTTGAGAATGTCAGCGGTTGCCATTGCGGCTTTGCGAAGCCGTGGATCGTAGCTGTAGTAGCAACCAACGAAGAAGAGGATCTCCATGCCCTCCTCGAATGGCTTGATGGAGAGCCCTTCTGTCCAAGCGTCCCGTGAGTCGCGCTCTTCACCGAGAGGATTGCCGTCGCCGGCGAGGCTGGCACCTGCAGCACTAAACGCTTCCACGGAACTCGGGAAGACATCATATGCTGTGGCGATCCGGCGGATGGCGACGCCCACTTCTATCTGTTCCACACCTCGGGGGCACGCAGCCGGGCACATTCCGCAAGTGGTGCAACGCCAGATCTCGTCGAGTTCGATCTCAGGAAGCCCCAGTGTCGCCTGCCATACGATCTTCCTTATGCTGAATGGTCGCACCTTGTTCCAGGGGCATACGACGTCACATTTGCCGCACTGGAAGCAATACTTGAAGGCTTCGCCCCCTGCCTCTTTGATTTCTTCTACGATCTCCGCTAGAGGAGTGACTACTTCCATGCTCGTCACGTCCTAGCCCTTCTTCGCCATTCTGTTCACGGCGTCAACCACCTTATCCCATCCGTGTCTGTTAGCCAGCGCCTCCAGTCCTTCGTCCACTTCCTCCGGTTTTGGTGCGTCTTCTACCTCTTCCTCGCGTTCCTCGTACACGAGTGCGTCTGCGAGGCACCACGTGACACAGAGAGGTTCCTCGAGCGTTGGGTCGGACTCGCACATGTCGCACTTCAACGGCAGGTCGGAGTCTGGCTCTTTGAAGATGTCGCGCGACGGACAGGAAGCTCGACAGAAAGCACACTCCCCGTACTCCTTGCCGTCTATTATGTATCTGTCCCTGCCTGCGCACTCCGAAGGCGTATACTCGCCGGCAAAGACGGGCACATAGATATCTGAAAGTGGATCCCGGATTACGCGGATCCGGGCCCGCGCCGGATTATTGCTGCTGTATTTCGGCAAAGCGTGAGAGGCGGAGCAAATCACCTCGCATGCGCGGCAGCCGTTGCAGAGGTCGACATTGACCTTGATCGTCTTGATGATCTTCTTGTCCTTGACCATCGTCTCGCTCTTCACGACGCACCGCCTTCACTCGTGCCGACCCCGACCAGTTCACCTTCGTCGGCCTTCAAGATCCCGCGTTCAACGAAATCCTCATACACGTAGTCAAGAGCCAACTCGTGCAGGGTTTCTTTTGTCGGCACTCCGTCCTTGTTCCATCCCTTGTACTTGTAGTACTCGTCGAGGAGCTTCTGCTCGAGCTCGGGGAACCTCTTCTTCCAGTGGTCTTCCGGCGGTCTCTCGTCGGCTCGCGTCATGCCGCGGCGCAGATTGTTCGCCCTGACGAGATTCCTGTTCCTCTTCGTCAGATGCACTAGCGCCTCTTCATCGAGATCGAACCCGGCGCCGGACGAAATCAGACCGGGTAGGTTGTGGATATTGAAAGGAGGCTTGTATGGGAACGACGACAGCCCCGCGCACATTCCGGTGCTGTCGTCGATGTAGTGCATCTTCTCCTGCCAATTCACGATCTCACAGGTCGCTGGGATGTCTGGGTAGTTCGGGATCGACTTTTCGCCGCGTAGCTCCCACTCAATGAACCATTCCTTGAAACGATCGTCGGGCACATGGGGCCAATCTTCGCACCACGCTTCTCGATGTTCTTTCTTCGGGAACGGTGCCTGAGGCCAGTTTCCCTCTATTTGAGTGATGTTGACCTTCTCACCGGTGCAGTACATGAGGAAGTAGATCGGGTTCAGCATTCCCAATTTCAGCGGCAGCTGTTCGATCTTTTTTATGTTGTTGTGCGCGTATTCCTCCGCGCCGTTGCCGATCTTCTTTCCAGCCCAGTAGGTACCGTCGGCGAGCACGTCGCCGATTCCCTCCCGCTGCACGATCTTGTCGAGCAAATAGTAGAACCTGCCATCGTTGTCAGGTGGAAAGTCGGGCATGTCCTTGTCGGTAAGGATGCCAGCCTCGTATAGCTCGACTGCGAAGGCCATTGTCTGTGGCGCTGAGAATGCGTCGACGCCATGCTCAGTTGCCTTCTGCGCGATAGTCAATCCGAACTCGAGATCCGAATAAGCGCCCATCGTGTAGGTGAGCTTGGAGAAACACTTCATCATGTAGGAGCAAAAGCGCGTATCAACCGCGATCGAAGCGCCGCATTTCATGGGGCAGTTATGGCAACTCAAAAGGCGGGTGCGCATGTTCTCCATTGTATTGGTCCACTTCTCCTGGATCTCCGGTGTCCAGAAGCCCTTCCGCCGCTCGCGTGCGTTGCCCCACATGAAGTTCTCGGTATGCCATTGCTCGTCGTGGACCGCCATCTCCTGCGGCGATCCGAGCCCGGCCATGATCGGCATGACGCCTCTCAGTGGATTCTCGTTGCGATGTTTGATGTATTTAAGGCAATCGTTGCAGTGTTGGAGGAACTCCTCGGGGCGGGCAACTAAGACGTCCTTCGATCCGCGAACCACGATTGCCTTAAGGTTCTTGTCGCCCATTATCGCGCCCATGCCGCTTCGACTCGCGCTCGATCGTCCCTGTTCGATGGAAGCGAAGAAGACTCGATTCTCTCCGGCAAGGCCGATGGCGGAGACCTGCACGTGCGGGTCGTCCAGCTCCTGGCGCAGCACCGATGCCGTCTCGAACGTCCCGAGGCCCCGAAGGTGCTTGGCGTCCCGTATCTCAACGGTGTCGTCGTTGATATAGAGATAAACCAGGTCCGCCGCTTTGCCGCGGATAATGACCTTGTCGTAACCGGCGTACTTGAGTTCCGGTCCCCAGAAACCACCCATCATTGAGAATGCGGAGAACCCGGTCTGAGGGGAGAGTGAAGAGACGATGGTTCTGTTGCAACCAGGTGCAGGTGTACCTGCCAGCAGGCCGGTTCCGAATATCAACAGATTTTCGGCATCGAATGGCTGTACCTCAGGTCCGACTCTATCCCACATTATGCGGGCGTTGGTGCCCAATCCGCCCAAATGGAGTTCGGATAGACGTGGGTCGGTCGGCACTCGTTCAATGTTGCCTCTCGTCAGATCGACTTCGAGATTGAAGCCAGTTTCTGCATACCTCATTCGTTTCCCCTCGCGATATACCCGTCGAGAAAGAGAGATGTCTGTTGCGCGGCGAGATCGTCGAGACTCACTCGGCTCCTTCCGGCGTCGTACCACTGGTAGAACCAGTTGACCATGCCAAAGAGATTGGCCGTGGCCAACCAGGAGTCGATCTCTGCCCCCTCCGTGGGCTGAAGTTCCTTTACCAGGCCATGCACAGCCTCGAAATAGGCGCGGCGTCGTTCGTGTACGGCGGTATATGCTTCGCCTTCGAGACTTTCTACCTCTCGGGCGCAAACTTTGAGTTCGTGCATGTTCTCGCCGAAATGGCGGACGTGATTTCGTACAGCCGTGGCAAGCCGTTCTCGTGGATCTGTTACACCTTCGAGGCTGCTCTTCAAGTCCTGAAGTAGCGAGTCGAACGTGTGACGTTGGATCCAGTAGAGGAGTTCTTCCTTACTATCTACGTAGTGGTATATGCCCGCCAGGCTGACTTCGGCCGCTGCAGCCAGGCGCCGCATGGAGGCTTTGTCGAATCCATCTTCGGCAAACACGCGCGCCGCCGACTTCAGCAGGTGAAGCCGTTTTGTGTCAAAGCCGGGAGTCCGTTTGTGCGTTGTGTCGAGTGCCAACATTTCCGTGCGTTCGAACGTTCGTTCGGAAGTGTGAAGACGGAATGTCGCCTGGCTTCCCAATAGGTGTCAAGGAGGTCTAAACCCATTAAATGAGTACAGTTATGACACTTTCACCCGGCTACCCAGTCAATTCTCTGGACCTTGCTTCCACCGTTTGAAAGATTCTTTCGATGGTTGCTGGTAGCTGCTCGCCATCCTCGTACGCAAGCGGGTCGAACACCCATTCGACGTTTGGTAGGTCGGTTACCATGGCGGGGCCTTGAGCCTCAATTGATTGGATTGGCTGAATAGGCGTGTTGTGGAGATTGGGCACAGCTGTCGCCAATTCCTGGGGGACTCCATCAGGTTCCGTGATGTCCAGGATGATGAAGCGCGACATCTTAGAGAGAGTCTCCACTGCCCCAGGCAAAGCAGACCTCGTTGGCCTTGCGCATTCGACCGTTGCGGGAGTGAGACCTCTTCGGCGGATTTGGCCTCGGATTGCTGCCAAAACATTCTTCCGATCGGTGCTGAATCGTCCGAGTATCAGGACGATCTTGGATGAGACAGAGTCCAAGACTGCACGAACGCCGGCGTAAGCGAGGAGTTGAGACACAAACTCAGCTACCTCCAGGTTGTCCACAACCACGGCTGGATCTGATTGCGAGGTAATGGTCAAATCCAGTTGGGTCGCGTTCCTGAGATTTGTATCCCGCGCGGACACTCCATACACAATGGCCCCGGAGAGGATCGCGTTTGACAGGTTAGTGTGCCGTAAAGACGCACGGCTCAGGTCGGCGCCGGAGAGGTTGGCAGACCAGCAGTCTGCGGCATCCAAATTTGCGGATTTCAAGTCCACACCGCGCATACCA
>CAYTDU010000038.1:0-16674 GCA_964436395.1 uncultured Gemmatimonadaceae bacterium
GTCTGCGCAATTCCAACGTGCTCCAGGAAATTCTCATCCTCCCCATCTCCCCCACCACTTTCCTCTTTCGCCCCGAGCAATCCCTGCACCGCGGCGCACACCTGTGCCTCCGAGTAATTCCTCAGCGTGATCGCCCGCGCCGGGCATTCGGCCGCACAGCTACCACATCCCATACACACCGCCGCCTGGATCACAGCCTTGTTGTCCTCACCGACCATCGGCGCCAGGTACGGACAAGTGTGTACGCACGTCATGCACGAAATGCACTTATCCGGATCAACCCACGCTATCTGACCGCTCACGGGCATCCTTTCGTGCGACAAGATCGACGCGGCTCGACCGGCCACCGCGTACGCTTGGGAAATCGTTTCGCTGAGGAACTTGGGAGCGTGCGCCGTCCCGCAGAGGAACATCCCTTCGCTCGCAAAGTCGACGGGACGCAGCTTCATGTGCGCCTCGAGGAAGAACCCGTCGGCATTGAGCGGAACGCGTAGAATTTCTGAAAGCTCGTGTCGATCGGCGTGCGGCGTCATGCGCGACGCGAGTACTACCAAGTCGGGCTCAATGGCAATGTCCCTTGCGAGCGTCGGTTCTCTAACAACCACCTCGAGCTTTCCGTTGCGGTTCAGCCGTGGTGGGTTGTCGCGGTCATAGCGAACGAACAACACGCCTTTCTCTCGCGCTTCGCGATATGCGACCTCGCGAAATCCGTACGTTCGCATGTCTCTGTAAAGAACCATCACACGCGCACCCGGATATCGTTGCTTCAACTCGAGCGAGTTCTTCACCGCCGTCGTGCAACACACCCTCGAGCAGTACGGATGCTCTTCGTCTCTCTGTTCCACGCATTGAATCATTACGACAGTCGGGCGACTCGGCAGCTCGAGATTGCTTTCACCCAACTTCTCCGATAGCTCGAGTTGAGTTATTACACGATCGACCTCGCCATATCCGTAGCTGTTCGGTTTGTGTTCCTTTGCCCCTGTAGCGACCACAACCACCCCGTGCAAAACCTCGGTCCTGGTTCCGTTCGAGACCACTGTTGTCCGAAAATGCCCGATGTGACCGTCGATTTTTCCTGCGCACGCATTCAGGTGCACGGTGATGAGTTCGTTCTGGTCTATCTTCTCTACAGTCTCCCGCAAGAAACTCCGGACATCCAAACCATCGAGTGTCCGGTAGATGCTGCGGGCGGTCCCCCCCAATCGACCCGACTTCTCTACCAGGTGTACCGGGAATCCCTGTTCTGCCAATGCCAGAGCAGCCGTCATACCCCCAACACCGCCACCGACGACCAGCGCCGCGTTGTTGACCGGCACCAACTCGTCAAATAGCGGCCCCGACCGTGCGACTCGACTCACTGCCATACGCACGAGATCGACGGCCTTCTCCGTGGCTCGAACGGGGTCCGCAGAGTGCACCCACGAACACTGATCGCGGATGTTTGCCATTTCCACCAAGTACGGATTCAGCCCGGCGTCACGCATCGTCTCGCGGAATATCGGCTCATGCGTGCGTGGGGTGCACGATGCAATAATGATTCGGTTCAGATGGTTCTCCTGAATCGTTGCTTTTATTGAGCTCAGGTTGTCGTCGGCACAGGCGTAGAGGTTGTGATCGGCAAACACAACATTTGGCAAATCGCGCGTACGCCTAACGACCTCCCGCACATCCACGACAGATGCGATGTTGGAGCCGCAGTGGCAAACGAAGACTCCAATTCTGGGGGGCTCATCGGTTGTGTCGTGTTCGGGTGGATATGCCTTTTCAACCACTTGAGAGCCACGGGCTGGTGCAAGTAGAGACATTGCTTTTGCCGCGGCTGCACTCGCCTGCATCACAGTGTCCGGTATGTCTTTGGGCTCCTGAAAAGCACCACCAACGAAAACGCCCGGCCTGGATGTATTCAGAGGATCCAGTTCATCCGTCAGAGCAAACCCGAACCTGTTGAGCGCGATTTCGAAACGTTCGGCTTGCTCTTTGAGCGATGTGCTGGGTTCGAGCCCCAACGACAGCACCACCATGTCGAATTCTTCCTCAACCTGCCGCATGCCATCGTTCATGTAGACGAGCCGCAGGCTCTTCGTGTGCGGCATTTCGTACGTACGAGAGATGAACGAGCGCACGTAACGCACACCGAGTTGTTTTTCAGCTCGCTCGCAATAGCGGTCAAAGTCCTTACCGAATGCCCTCAGATCTAGGAAGAAGATCGTCACTGCCAGGTCAGGCTCGTGATCCTTGGCGATGATCGCCTCCTTGGTGGCAGCCATACAGCAAACCGATGAGCAGTACTCGTTGCCGCAGGTTGCATCCCTGGACCCTATGCACTGGATGAATGCGAGGTTCTTCGGCGTCTGCCCATCCGATGGTCGCAGCACATGCCCGCTGGTGGGGCCGGAGGCGGAGAGCATCCGCTCGAACTGCACGTTGGTGAGAACATTGGGCGCGTACCCGAACCCGAACTCACCGCGCCGGGTCGCGTCAAATGCTTCGAAACCAGGCGTCAGCACCACGGCACCCACATCGAGTTCGATCTTTCTGTTGTCTTGCTCGTAGTCTATGGCATTTGCCTCACACACTTCTGCGCAGATACCGCAATCGCCCGTCCTATACCTCACACAGCTTTCACGATCGATGGCAGGGACGCGCGGGGAAGCCTGTGGGTGGGCCAGGTCGATACTCGGTCTGGGGCTGAGTGAGGCGTCGTAGTTCGTAATGTGCGGCTGAACACGGCGATTCGTGATTGTTGCCAGGTCGATCGCGCCGGTGGGACACACAATCGCACACGCGCCGCATGCTTGACACAACTCTGTCGGCTCATCGAACGGAGTCGTGACCTTTCGCGCAGCCCCGCGACCGAAAATGCTTATCGCGCTCCGGTGCATGACCTCTTCGCACACTCTCACACAGAGTCCGCACATGATGCACCGACCGGATTCCGATTTCTCGAATGGCGTGGTGTCCACCCCAAGTCCGCGTGCGAACTCCACCAGTTCCCAAGACTCGGGCGCTTGGGCCAGGAGAAGCTCGATGATCGTCCGCCGCGACTGTCGCACCTCTTCCGTGTCAGTGGACACGACAAGGCCGTCCTCAACCGGATGACTACAAGACGCAACCAGTCGTGTGCCCCCCGGCGTTTCGATCTCGACCACACAAACACGACACGCGCCATACGGAGATATCCCGGCATAGTGGCAAAGCGTGGGGATGTTTATACCCATCTCGCGTGCAGCCTCGAGCACGGTCGTACCGGCGGGGACCTCGGCAGTACGCCCATCCACTGTGACGGTCAAGTGGTGCATCAGAGCGGTGGTCTCAGTAGCCATCAGACCACCACCACAGCATCGGTTGGACACACTTGGCGACAGGCGCCGCAGCGCGTGCACCTTTCAGGATCGATCATGTGAGGTTGCTTGCGTTCTCCTCGTATTGCGCCGAGCGGACACACCTCGATGCAAAGACCACAGCCGGTGCATGCTGACTCTTCCACGGCAAACGTTATCAGAGCTGGGCAAACACCTGCGGGGCACTTCTTCTCGTAGACGTGTGCTTCAAACTCACCGCGGAAGTGGCGCAACGCAGTGAGCACCGGATTGGGCGCGCTACCACCTAGTCCGCAGAGAGACGTTGATTTCACGGTGCTTGCCAGGCGCTCGAGGAGCGGGATATCATCTGGTTTGCCTCGTCCTTCGCAAATCCGCGTGAGGATGCTAAGCATCTGTTTCGTGCCCTCTCGACACGGAGTGCATTTCCCGCAAGATTCCTCGGCGGTGAAAACCAGGAAGAAACGCGCGAGGTCAACCATGCACGTCGTCTCATCGAGGACGATCATCCCGCCCGACCCCATCATCGAGCCAGCCTCTGCCAGCTTCTCGTAATCAACCGGCAAGTCCAGCATCGAAGCCGGTATGCACCCGCCTGAGGGCCCTCCTGTCTGCACCGCCTTGATGTCGTGTTTGCCAGCCATGCCGCCACCCACGTCGAACACCATCTCCCTCAACGTTGTGCCGAGCGGTACTTCAGCGAGGCCTGTGTTCTTGACCGCTCCCACGAGCGAGAAAACGGTGGTGCCTCGGTTGCCATCTAATCCCAGCGATGAATACCACACTGCACCTCTCGAGAGGATCGGGCCCACGCTCGCCCACGTCTTCACATTGTTGATGACTGTCGGTCTGCCCCACAGCCCGCTCACCGCGGGGTAGGGAGGGCGCGTACGCGGCTCACCTGCGTGCCCTTCGATCGAGGCGATCAGGGAAGTCTCCTCACCGCAAACAAATGCACCAGCGCCCTTTCGGACCTTCACCCGGAATGAGAAATCGGTGCCGAAGAGATTCTCACCCAGTAGGCCGTGTTCTTCTGCTTGTTCTATCGCATGTTGAAGGGTGGAAACGGCCAGAGGATATTCACTCCGAACATAGACGTACCCTTCGCTCGCTCCGATGGCGTATGCCCCGACCATCATGCCTTCGAGAACGGCGTGCGGATCGCCCTCGAGCACGCTGCGATCCATGAACGCGCCGGGATCTCCTTCGTCCGCGTTACAAATCACGTACTTGATGTCTGACTCGGTTTTGCGGGCCGTGTTCCACTTTCTGCCGGTAGGGAAACCGGCCCCGCCGCGGCCACGCAAACCCGACTCCAACACCTCGGTAATCACCTCATCGGGAGTCTTGCTCGTGAGCGCTCGTTCTGCACCGCGATATGCACCACGCGCTATCGCTTCCCCGATATTCAGAGGGTCAATGGACCCGCAGTTTCGCAAGATCACGCGCCGCTGCTTGCCGTAGAAGTTGAGCTCAGTCCACTCGGAGATGGAGCTCGCCCCGTTTGTGGATAGCGGGTATGAATGCACTTCTCCCGCCTCGAGGTGTTCCTCTGTCTGAAAGCGGCAAAGAGCATGCATCGGCGAAAGGTCTTTACCCGCAGCATACGACTCCAGCAGGTTGCGCACCTTTCCAGGCGTCATCTTCTGATATGAGAGACGAGGACCGCCTGGGATTTTCAGGTCAACGATCGGCTCGCGGTCGCAGAATCCGATGCAGCCGGTGCGAGTCACTTCGGCATCAATCCCGAGTTCCTCGACCGCCGCAAGCGCGGCAGATTCCACCTCGGCCGCACCCGCTGCCAAACCGCAACTAGCAGCGCCTATCAACAACTTGAGTCTGTCCGGGTACAGGCTCGACATGCCGACCTTCGCGGCCGCATCTAGATCGATGGTGGGACATTTCGACTCACTCATTCGAAACGCTCCAGAACCTTGTGCACCTGATTCAGTCTCATCTGCCCGAAAGTGATGCCATCGATGCGCATGGCAGGAGCCAAGGCGCAGCAGCCGATGCAGCGGACGGTTCGCAGTGTGAACCGTTCCGTTTTGTCGGTATTCCCTGCGCTCACGCCGATCAATTCTTCGAGTCGATTCAGAAGAATCCCCGATCCGCTCACAAAACACGCTGTCCCGAGGCACACCTCGATTGTGTGCCGGCCGACGGGCTCCAAGTTGAACGTCTCATAGAAGCTTGCTACACGGAGCACTTCGGAAATTGGTATGTCGATTCTAACGGCCAGGCTCTCGAGGATCGCGCGAGGCAAATACCCGCGTTCGCCATTGATATCCTGTAGGACTGGCAGCAACGGTGCCGGGTCCCCCTCGTAACGCTGCAACAAGTCATCGAGCAACGCGGATTCAGTTTCGTCGGTCAGAGTACCAGGTACGAATGGCTGGACATCCTGGGGGATATTTCCGACCGGGCATGCTTCCCAGCAGTCGCCGCAACCCGTGCACTTCTCCGATATTACCCCACGCGGACGTTGGTTGACAGTCACCTTGAAGTTGCCGGCCTCGCCCTCGATGCTGCTCACATCTGCCAGAGTGTAGATCTCGACGTTGTGGTCCCGCATACACTCGACGAGCTTGGGCGAAATTATACAGGTCGCACAATCGCCTGTCGGGAACGTCTTGTCGAGGCGTGCCATGCCCCCACCGATGGACGCACTTTCCTCAACTAGGTACACGCGGAAGCCGGCGGCCGAAAGATCGAGCGACGCCTGGATCCCGGCTACGCCACCGCCGCAGACGAGGACCGCGCCGACCAGGTCGAACGAGGCAGTTGCAGGAGTTGACCCGGTTGCGGAAGTCAAGGTCGCGCCTCCTCGATCGCGGCAAGAGTTGAACCGAGCTTCTGCAGCAGAGGTGCTGCACTGACGCTGAGTGCCTTCAGCCCGAGTTCCTCCTCGGAAAGGCCGAGCGCCAAGCCCAGCAACTGGGTCAAGTAGAGTATGGGTGTCTCTTCCACCTCATTATGTCTTTCGATCATGTCTCGCTGTCTGAGATCGAGGTTGACATGGCACATCGGGCAAGCGAGTGCCAAACAATCGGCCCCAGCCGCGCGAGCCATCGAAATGAGCCTCGCCGTCAATCGTTCGACGACCTCAGGTTGGCTCATCGAAAGGCCTGCGCCACAGCACTCCGTTTTATACGGCCAGTCGACCGGCGTGGCACCGGCACTTTCCAGAAGCCGATCCATGCTTGTTGGGTGATCCGGACTCTCAAACGCGACTATCTCCGGGGGACGCGAGAGCAGACAGCCGTAATAGCTGGCGACTCTACAATCTGACAAGGGAGTAACAACTGATTGTCGGACTTTTCCGGCTTCAAGGTGATTGGCGAGCACGTCCAATATGTGCAGAACATCGGTGCCGCCGTTGTATGGTTTGCCGGTAATCCGCTCAGCCCTCTTCCTCTCTTCCCTGTTCTCCCTCACCTTGTGATTCGCGGTGCGCAGACGCGAGTAACACGACGCGCATGCAGTCAGTATCGGCAAGCCCATCTCCGCAGCTTTCTGCAGATTCAAAACCGGAAGCGCCACCGCCAGGGATGCGTTGCTTATGTGTGCAGGCGTTGAACCGCAGCATGTCCAGCCCCGAATTTCCTCCAGTTGAATGCCCAATGCACTACATACGGCCCTGGTCGAACGGTCATAGTCCCACGCCGTGGACTCGAGACTACATCCCGGGTAGTAGGCGTACTTCACCGCTTCTTCTCCTCTTCCTCGCTGCGCGCAAAGACTTCCTGCACCTCTGCAGTGTTGCCCCTTTGCTTCGGTATCGGCGTCAGCTTGCCCTTCGTTACCATCGACATCGCTTTATCGATGTCTGAGAAGAGATCGAGCGTCCGAAGCTTGTAGTTGATCACCGTCCCCAATTCCCACACGCGTCCGAAGCGAGACACGCTGTTCAGGAATGCCCTTCCGAACTCGAAGCTACGCTTGTTTGGAATCGATACTCCACGTTCGACCGCCATAATCCTAAGCGTGTCCATGACGGCGGCGATGTCTATGTCCATTGGACACCGCGCCGTGCAAGCTTCACAGGACGCACAGAGCCAGATCGCCTCAGACTCCAGCACTTCCTGTTCTGCACCGAGAAACAACAGCCGCATCAGCTGGCTCGTGAGAATCTCCATTTCGGCGCCGACAGGACAGCCCGTTGAGCATTTGTGGCACTGGTAACAAGCCGACACCGACGTGCCACTTCGTCTTTCGACTTCGCGCATGAAGGTGTCGTCGTGCCACACAATCCTTTCAGCCACAGTCAGTCTCCGAGTACCTCGAGTTCAGCATCCACCACTTCGTCTCGAGCGGGCGCAACTTTCGTGTATACCTCCTCAGGAGCGCGGACTTTTCCATCTGCCGTAAGCAGATCCTCTTTGACCCTGACACCGAATAGCCGCTCATTCTCGTCCAGGTACGGCAGCAACAACTTCCAGTCATCGTCGGTAAGTGGGAAGAAAGCGCCTTTGTTGAGCTGCTCATCCAGGAGTGTCTTGTGCGGGTCACGAACGTATAGAGCGCCTCCCGAAGCGAGGGAAAGTAGGTTGCCCCCGGGGTACGGCATATCCAAAGGCACAACCTGACCCTGGTCGTTGAACCCGAGTCCGTTCACTATTGCGAGCCCGCCACCCTTTAGCGGGTCGCCCGCCATGAACGACTCAGCGAGGAAGTCGAGAGCGGTTCCGTTGATAACGACGCGGGGAGATCCAACCGAATTAATCATCGGCCTCCCAGCCACATTGCCCAGCACGTAGATTTCACCGCCCTTGGACCCATAAAGGAAGGTCTGGCCAACGTCTCCGTAGACGACGAGCTTGCCACTTTTTGCTATCTGGCAGACCTGATCCTGCGCATTGCCGTGTACGTAGGTTTCGAGGCCGTCCATGCCAGAAGCCAGGTAGTCGCCGGGGTTGTCGTAGCAATCGACACGGAGATCGTGAGTGTTCGGTCCGAAGCCTGCAGCGTGAAACCGCGTGCCTCGTGAGTTGTAGTGAATAAGATGTTTCCATCCCATCTCATACGCTCTCACACCGAGAGCTGCATCACAATGTGGCCCCTGCGCATCAAACCCGGTGGCATCGATCAGAAGCGTCTTCTCACCATTAGTCGGAGGGCGAAGCATTTCACGTGTGTCGTTTGTTATTCGAACGAACTCGCCGCCGGAAGCACCATTGCAGAGCGGTTGACACGCAAAGATTTGCTCGAGACCATCTCGGAGAATGCAAATCACCGAACTTCGTTTCTTGTGGCCGGTGGGGTAGCGTCGGTCGATACAATCTGTCAGTGCCTCGATGCCCAGTCGCGGACTCGTCTCCGCGGTTCGCTCGGCGATCTCATTCACGAATGCTCGAAACCGTTCGTAAGGCATGGTCGACACGGACGACCGGATATAGCTGGAGAGAAACTCTGCCCCTCCTGCCTCTCCTGCCCCTGCCGCATACGCGGCATCAGCGGCATACGTGGCATCTGACGAATAGATCGGATCGACGAGTAGAGCCGGATCGGCAGCATGCACAGACAAAGCGGTATACCAATCTCCATCGCCTCCTTCCCCTCCAGCCCCCAAAGCCCTATCAATTACGTAGACATCCTCGATGCGAGAGTGTGACTTCACGTCCACACTCAGATCACAATGCGTCTGCCCCTCCGCGGTCCGCACCTGATTGCCGAATTTGTCATTAGTACGGAGCACGTATCCGCCACTATCTTCTTCGGGAGAGACAGTCATCAGAAAGGCGCCACCATCGTCGTAGCTGCCACCCCGTGCGTTCCAATATTTGTCCGCAATGGGTGTAAATCGCTTGTCCTCTGAAGACAGGCTGTGTAACGTAGCGTCGATTGCCTGCTTCTCCGAACAGACTAGTCCGATCGACACTTCTCCTTCTTGGAGCGCAAAAACCTGGGGACGCAGCATCGCTGTGTCGGTGATGCCGACAAGCTGGAACTCTTTCGACTCAGCCAGACTTCGAGCGATGATGAAGAACCAGGGTCCGTCCGGTGCCGCGTGCAAGTGCACCGCCTGGATCTGGCGATAGATCTCTTGCCTCTTCTCCGAAAGCCGATCGAAATCCAACTCGGTCGTCGGAGCAAGTGCCTCGATGATGTATTCCATCGGGTATCTGTAGACGCGGTTCATGAGGTCAAAAAGCAAGACAGCGACTTCCGTATCGGTCAGAAACATTGGAAAGACGTTGCGCTGCGCCAGGTACTCGGTCACTGAGTGGTAGTTGGCGAAGTCGCCGTTGTGAACCAGAGCTTCATTCAACCCCACAAATGGATGCGCGCCACCTGGGTGCCACACTCGACCCTTCGTTGGGTACCGCTGATGGGCGATCCAAACGTGTGCTCTCACGTCCGGCATCTTGTAGTACTGAACCGTGGCTTCAGCGTAACCAACGATCTTGAGCAGCAGCAGGTTGCGTGAATGGGACAACACAAACGCCTGCTTCTCACCTATCGACGAGTAGAACCGCTGATTCAGCTTGACCGAGTTCTGGTAAATGAACTCATCTTCCACCTCGCGATCGGTCAGCGTGGCCAAACCCCGCTCTTCGGCAAATCGCTCGAGCGTTTCAGGCTTCACCCTGACGAAATACCGCGCCACATCGGGCGGCTTTGCTTCAAGGAGCGGCACGTCCCGAAAGTCGTCGACAGTGGAAACGACACCTCCCTGATCGACGTTCAGAAACGGTTGAATGAATTCCTTTTCAACCTCCGCTCTCGCGCTTGCATCAAGCAGCGCTACCTGCAGGATGTAGTCGGCTTCCAAGACTTCACGAGACACGCCTAGATCTTCCGGCACCAAGCCACAAGCCGCGATGCCACCGCCTTTGCCGTTGCCGCGATTCCGCATCTGGATCGAGGGCTCGTAGATGTGTTTTCCGCCAACTGGGATCGTGCAGGCAAACCCCGTTACGCCGCATCCTCCTTCTGCTTCATCGGACTTGGGAAACCAATCCTCGTCGCGATTGGGCCTGAGCGACTCCCGTGCCCGCTCGTACACTGCGCCTCTGCCCGCAGCTTCGGCAACCATATGTTGCCGCGTCATTCCTGCACCTCTGATGTATTCGTACCGTCCTCATAGTCGAGGTGGTAAAGGAGATCTGTCCTGCCCCGCAGTGCCATCACAGAATCGAGCCCGAGGCGATACAGAATATCCACCAACATCTCTCGCCAGGCGTTGTACAGGTTGACGATTCTCTGAGTGCACCATTCGGTGGTCACGAGTTCGAGGAGTTCCGCGTCGGTGGTGGTAATACCCCTGGGGCAACCGCGTCCGCTTTCGCACCCTCCGCAGTGCACGCACCCGACGGCAACGAGTTCCGCGGTGCCCGTCACTATGCCGTCCGCACCGAGAGCGATCGCCTTCGCGATGTCAGACGGCGTACGAAGGCCACCGCTTGCAATTACGGTGACCTTGTCGCGTATCCCCTCATCCACCAGGAACTGATGGACTTGATTGATCGCATATTCGATCGGCATCGCGATGTTCTTCTTGGCAACATTGGGCGCGGCGCCGGTACCGCCGTAGCTACCGTCCAGGTGCACGATATGGGCGCCGGCGTAGTACGCACCGACGGCGACCATGTCCACATCAGTGGGTGTCGACACCTTGGCCGAGAGCAACGCGGTCGGGTTCACGTGCGCGATCCAGTCGAGGTGTTTGCGGTGATCCTCCACCGAGTAAACGCTATGGAAGGGGAAGGGGGAAAAGAGGGACGTTCCCTGAACCGCCTCGCGCAGTGCGGCGACTGCAGCCGTATTCTTGTCTCCCAGAAGGTGGCCGCCCAACCCCGGCTTCGCCCCCTGTGCATACTTGAACTCTACGATGGGCGCTCTCTTAATGGTGTCCTCGCGAACGCCGAACAGACCCGTCGCCACCTGGGTGATCATGTTGTCCGCGTAGGGGATAAACCGCTCCGGGTAGCCGCCTTCACCAGTGCAGCTAAATGAGTTCCACGCCTTGGCTGCCCTCACCTTTGCTAGGAGTACCCGGATGTTCGTGGACCCGAACGACATGCCACCGCCGTACCAGGGCACATCAATCTTCGCCTCACGTCTACCATCGCCACTTCGGTTGAGCACCAATTCTGTAGAAATGTCTTCCCTTCGCAGATCCGCGGGCGGAGCTTCGAGAAAGTGGAAGCGCAACCTGTCAAACCCACCGCCCGAAGCACCGATCTCACTCTCAAGGTGCGGCCTCGGTGGTCGCCCGGTCTCGGCCATCTCCCAGGTGCTGACCATCAGGTCCGCCGTCCAACGGTAGTTACCCAACGTCTCAAAGATCGGGTTTTCGAGAATGGAGATCGCGCCGGACGGACACGCATCGACGCAGTAGAATTCGGTGTCTGCACAGTCAGGGCCGATGCACCGGTATTCGAACGGGGGGATCATCCGAAAGTAACTTTCCTGCCGTACGTGCACCCCGTGTTGGCAGATCTCCGCGCAGAGTCCACACTTGGAGCAGTTGTCAGCGCGAGTAACGGCGTATTTCCCAATCTCGTTTCGGAACCTGGGCGGCGCATGGCGCACTTCCCGTGACACTTCGGCAAAGCAGGGGCTCGCCGCGAAATCCTCGGCTGACTGTAACGTGCCTGGTGCGTCGGACCGATGCATGGTAGTCATGGACCTGCACCCTCGGCGACCTTCCGTTTGCCGAACAGCCGGCCGAAGGTGCTCTCTTCGAGGTCTTTGAAGAACATGCACCGCCCTGTTTCCCCACGCAGGCGCCTCGCTTCCCGGATCCCCATGGCACCCATCATCTCAAGCAGCTGGTTGTGCCAGGCTCCCATCAAGTTCACGATCCTCCTCACCGCGTAATCCCCGTCGGCCTCCTCCAGCGCAATCTGGCAGGGTTCGCCATGCTCACATTCACCGCACAACCTGCACTCGAGCGCCACGACCAGTGGCAGGTCAACGGCAACCAGGTCCACTCCACAGATAACGGCCTTGGCTACGTGCTCCGCCATGACCACGCCGCCGGATGACATCAAGGTCAACTCGTCGCGTATGCCATCTTTTGTGAGCGCCCGGTGGACTTCTGGAACGATGTCGCGCATATGCCGCGGTTTGACTGCATCCGCCTCACGTCCGCCTGCGTCGAACGCGATGTTGATCACCTCGACACCCTCTCCGGCAAGCAGACGGGTCCGTTCGACGATCTCTGCGGTGACGGGCACCCGTACGCACACGATCCGTTCGGGAACCGAGCGTTTCAACGCAGACACTTCTTGAAGCACGTCTGGGCCGTCTGGCAAGTAGACCATCGGTGCCTCGTCAATCGCCGAGTTTTCAATTGAGTTTGGCGCGTTCAGCAGTGGCGCGATATTGCTCAGGTCAATGCCAGATAGCCGGTCGAGATCCGATTCCCGCACAACGGAGATGGCACCTATCTCTAGTGCCGCTTCCACTATCCAGCGCGGCACAGGGCCACGATTGAAATGCTCTGGCAAGACGTCGAACACGATCGGGATCGGCGTTTCCAGCAGCGGAGGCGGAGCGCTCAGCAGTTCGCCGTCTGCGAACTCCAGGTGTGGTAGCTTCCGTCCGATGTCCACGCTGGTACTGATGTACTCGCGGCCGTGGATGCCGTCGCGCGTCGGCCTCACGATCTCCGACATATCGGTCCACATAGAATCGAACCCCGGTCCACTGAAAGGGCCTCCGTACCCGGCACCGGACACCGGGATCTTGCCAGTCTCCGCCTGATACCAAGTGCTGAGTATCATGTCCGCAACAAAGTAGTCGTTGCCCAACCGTTTGAACTCGGGGTTCACGACTCTGGTCAGAATGTTCTTCGTGCAGTTCTGGATGCAGGTGAGACAGCCTTTGCACTGGTAGATGTAGTCGAGGTAACCATTCTCGTTGCGGAGTCGTTCCGACTCATCGCTGTAGAATCCGTAAACGCAGGAGCGTTTAACGCAGTTGTGGCAGCTAGAGCAATCTTCTCTCCACTCGACGATGCCGAGTTTCCCCACCGGGCGCACTCTGGGCGGGGCAGGTTCGATGTGGATGTGGTACTTGGCCGGCACTCTCAGGAGACCCCGAGCCCGCACTTCGAGATGACCGACATGGCTGCCCGGTCGTTACCGCCACCTTCTATGGCAAACCCTCTGAGGCCCTCCGTACCCGAGAGCATTTCGACAGTCTCAACTGCCAGGGCGACGCCTTCAGCTTCCTGTTCCGTTGCACCCTTCTTCGAACCGAGGCGCTCGACTATGTGCTCCGGAACCCTTGGATTCGGCCGGGAGTCGGCGTACGCTTTCGCCGCGACAGCGTCTGTAAGCGGCCGCACCCCGGCAATAACCGCTACCTTCTCATGAAGTCCGTGCTTGACCACATCATCCCAAAACGTCCTGAACCGTTCGATGTCAAAGACCGGCTGGGTTATCACGAACCGCGCCCCAGCTTCAATCTTTTTCGCGAGGCGAATTACCTGCATCTCAATGGGGTCGGCGTGTTGACTGATTGCTGCGCCGAGGCAATACGGGCCTGCGCCTTCGAAACACTCCTCACCGACCAAAGCGCCGTCCGATGACAGTCGCGTGTACGACTGGAGTAGCTGGATCGAGTCGATATCGAACACGTTCTTGGCTGACCTTGCTGGTCCGAGGGTTTGGTGCGTACCGGTAGTGCAAAGGATGTTGTTGATGTCGAGCGCCTGAGCGCCCAGGCACTCGGATATGAGGGCTATGCGGTTGCGGTCGCGTGTGACCACGTGCAGGATCGCCTCAACACCCTCCTGCTGAACGAGCGACGCCGCCGCCAACGCCGACATTGCTGCACCGTCTCTGTTGTCGCTCACGCCTAACGCATGCACCTTACCCGCATAACGCCTTGCCCGCTCACGCACCTGGGTCCCGTTACCGCTCTTGGGCGGAGACAACTCCGCAATGACTATCTGCTTCCCGGAGTCGATACGCGCTTGCAGCTCTGATGTATCGTTAGCCATCGTCACCAACTCGAGTGGGGTTGAGGGATCGGTAATCTGATTTGGAGACTCGTTGCCAAAGAGTCGGGTTCCGGAACCGGGTTGGGCCGCTCAATGCCCCTGTCCAGGCTGCACCGTCTGAAGTGCGCTGGGGCCCAACCTGCGAAGCCGCTTCACGGACCCACGCACTAGGCGTTCGAGGTTTTCAAACTCATCTTCGCGCGAGAATTGCAGGAATTCCGCGCGTTCAGGCTCCAGTCCGATCTCTTCCATCAAACGGTGCATGGTACGGATCCGCACCTCTGCGCGGGTGTTGCCCTGCGCGAGCCGGCACTCACCCTGGCGACAGGCGATCGTGCAAACGCCGTGCGTCACCCCCTCTAGGGTGTGCAGCAAGTACTGGCTGTTGGTCTTGCCGCTGCACGGAACTTCGCGCACAAGCACATGGACACCATCTTGCGTCCATTGGCGCGGGAGGTGCCTAGCCTCCGGAATGCAGTTCTCGCAGATGTTGATCACAACATCGGGTACGACTGGTTCTGCCATTGTTTGCAGTGGTTCGGGCTTGAAGAAGGGTTTCGGTGCTTTGAACATAATAGGGGACGCAATACCGAGGGAGGCAGGTAATAATCAGGATCGGAGTACCAAATTGACCGCCCGGATTATTGGTGAGTGCTATGCATCCCGAGATGCCCCCTGCACCAATGGTTTCGTGTCAGTCACATCTCCTTTCGATTATCATGAGATTCAGCTTGGTACAGCAGGAGACTCGACATGAGCGTGCGATGACCACTTACGACTTCGGAAGACACAGCGACGACTACGCAACCTATAGGCCGGGCCCCCCCGCATCTTTGTATGAGCGGTTGGATGCCCTCGCGCCAATCCAAGGAACAAGCGCACTCGACCTGGCGACAGGCCCCGGGACGATTGCGCTGGAGCTTGCTACACGTGGCAGTGCAGTAGTCGGTGTGGATATATCGGAACAGCAAATTGCCACCGCTCATCGCGTTGCCGAGGAGCGCGGGCTCGAGGATCGCGCCAAGTTCGTTATCGCCAGTGCCGAGAATACCGGCCTAGCACCAGGGTCGTTCGATATCGCAACAGCCGGCCAATGTTGGCACTGGTTCGACAGCGACTCGGCGATGGCGGAGACAATGCGAGTGCTGAGGCCTGGTGGTGTTCTGGCCGTGATCTACCACACATACCTGGCTGAACACAGCCCGGTGGCGAAAGACACTGAAGAACTGGTTCTGGAATTCAACCCGTCGTGGACTATGGCCGGTTGGTCGGGGATCTTTTCCGAGCGAATCGACGAACTCATCCGCGGCGGCTTCGAGATGATAGAGCAATTCTGCTACCACCACGACGAAGAGTTCTCGCACGCACGCTGGCGAGGGAGAATGAGAACCTGCAGCGGGGTCGGTTCGGGAAACCTATCGCCTCCAGAAGTGCAGCGTTTTGATGAAGCATTGACCGAGCTGCTGCGACGCAAGTACCCAGACCCGATGGTGGTTGAGTACAGGGTGTGGTGTGTGGTCGTGAGGAAGCCGGGTTGAAGCCTCACTGAATAACGACTACGAGAGTCAGAGCGTCTTCTGGAAAACGCGAAATCGCTTGTATTCCTCTCCCCCGATCTTCTCCATCTCACGCCGCATGCGGTAGTTGTCTTCCAGTTCATGATGACTGTCGATGACGACAAACCCAGCATCCCGAGCTGACCTGATCATGGCATCGCCCAATACCACATCCGCGCCGCGTCCACGGAAGCTTGCCTCGATCGCCCCCAACAAAAGGTCGAGCCGGCGTGTCTGTTTACCGGCGCGCAGGATGTGCAGCCACCCGATCGGCAACAAGCGACCGTTGGCTCTGCGAAAACCGTCGTTCATGTTCGGAATGCCAGCAATGAAACCTGCGAGCTGCCCTTCTACTACCGCGCATTTCACAAACCTCGGATCGATCACAGGAAGGTAGCGTCGCGCCAAATCTCCCAACTCTCCTTCGTCCAATCTCGAGAAACCGGCCAGATCAACGAATGATTCGTTCATGAGATCCAACATCGGCCTGATGTACGGTTTGATCTCGCGGCGTGTCTCGAACTCGATCAGTTCGAATTTCCCACGTTCGATGATCCTGGCCGACAGCCTTGCATACAACTCCGGTGTGGTGGACGGCACCGGAACACAATACACCACGTAGTCCATCTCTTTGCCGTACCCTTCGGCCTCTAGCAAACGGACGACGAATTCGAAGTTGTAGTAGGTAGCCAATGACGGCTCGTGCTCGAACCCATCCACGAGGAATCCCTCAGGGTCCTGATCGGTAAATCCCAACGGTCCCACTACGCGGGTCATGCCCCGGTGCCGGCCCCAAGCTTCCACGTGCTCGAGCAGTGCGTGCGCCACACCCTGAGAT
>CAYTDU010000039.1:0-16633 GCA_964436395.1 uncultured Gemmatimonadaceae bacterium
GATTGAACACGCTTATACACTCGCCGAGCTGGCGGCTGAAGAAGTTCGGCCGGGCGTAGATCATGTCGAACACTGCCAGCGGCTCACCGACGATGTCGAGCACGGCGTTGTAAAGCCCGCTGCAGATGTTGCACGGCGTGCCCTTCACCACCCACTCGTACTGCTTCTCGTTCAGGATCTTGAGCCTCAGGCTCTCGTCCGGTATCAGCTCCTTCAAGAATAGCTTGCGGTACGGTTTGGGAACCATCAGGATGGGATGGTCGTGGTTGGGGCAGGAAAACTCCATACGGCCCTGCGGATACTCGAACCCGGTCCAATTGACGGCGGCTTGCTCGCCCGACGATCGCAGCTCCGCGACCCGATCGGCCAGCTCCGCGTTCCAATGCCTGAGTTGCTTGAAGCCTCCCAACTTCTCGACGTCCAATCGCCAGTAGACCTTGTAGGTCTCCCCTTGCTCGGTCTTGGAGTAATCCTCCAGCTTACTCAGCAGGTTGTTCAGGAAGGTACTTTTGCCGGAGCCGGGTGGGCCCTCGAATAGAATGATGTTGTTCCGGTGCGTGCCCTTTCTGAATCCGTCCGCGAGGTTCATCAGCCGGTTGGCGAACAGCCGGTCGGCGAAGAACGGAGAATCGACTCCGTTCACGAAGAGCTTGCTGCAATCGTATTTGACGAAGCCGATTGAGTGCTCGGACAACTTGAAGTCGTCCTGGCCCTCCGGAACGTAGTGGTGCAGCATGTCGTGGAACAGTTGGAAGATGTCGCGCAGCACGTGCTCCGGATTCTTCGAGATCGCAAACAGGAAGTCGTTGAACGTCATTGGAATCCGGAGCTCTTTTTCGCGCAGCATCTTGCCGAGTTTGATGAGGAATTCGAGGTTCTTCCCCTTGGCCTGAGCTTCGGAGATGAAACCGCCCGGATCCTGCAAGTCGTCTTCCGGTATCATGATATCAGAGGTCCACTTTCGAGATCTTGCGGTCTTTCATCGTGTAGAGCACGCGGCGCAGCTCCATCTCGGGTTCTTCGTCCTCGGTCTCGGGCCGCTTCCGAATCACCTCTGTCGTCTCGAGTTGCACCTGCCCGCCGAGAAGGTATTCGATGCCCATCATCGTGTCGGGGATGTATTCGTTCACGAGCGGTTTTTTCTCGTAGTGATGTACAAGGTACAGGTTCGACTCGTCGGTCTTGTCTTCGTCGATCGTGATCTTGGGCGGATGGTACAGCGAATCGACCAACATCTGCCGGTAGTCCTCGCTGTTCCTGCTCTTCACGTAGAACTCGCGGGTGCCCCTTTGCTTGTTTTGCCTGATCCCAACCACGAACAAGTTGTGCTCGTCCACGAAGTCCTGATCCACAAAAGTGTTTATCAGAACGAAGTCCGAGAAGTTCTTGCGCACCGAGAAGATCGCTTCCTGCCCCTTGAACACGCCGGTATCGTAATCCTTCCGCTCCTGAATGTTGCTGATCTTCTGGAACTGGAAGTTGAGCTTTCCTCTGTCTGCGAGCTTCTCGATGTACTCGTACAGCCGCATCCCAATTGCGTAAGGGTTGAGCCCCACTCGGCTGATCGACGTCACGCCTGAGTGGGTTTTTGAGTATGCCACCTCGTGGCCCTCGATGCGGTCGTCCATCCTGAACAGATGGTCGTGCCAGTAGCTTGCCCACCCCTCGTTCGCGATCTTGGTCCTGATCTGAGGTTCGAAGTAGAGTGCGGTGCTTTGCACTATGCCCATCACCGTCTTCATCCAGACGTTTTCCTCCTTCTCGAGAAACCGAGAATGCTCGAGGATATACGCCATCACATTGTCGCTGCGCTCTTCCCGCTTCTCTTGTTCGGCTTTTTCGTACTTCGCCTGGAACTCCGGATAGTTGCTCTGGACATCCGACAGGAACAACGACTCACAGTGTTCGGGATTCCGCTGCTGCAGCTCGTTGTATCTCTCGACCTCCTTGAATATTTCCTGGATGTCGGATTGCTCCTGGTTCTGCAGGAATTCTGAGAAGTAGTAGTCCAGCTTCCCCGACAGATCTCTCGCGGCAGTGTACTCCTTGTCGTAAAGCGCGTTAAAGTAACCGACCAGGTTGTCGATCCCGCGGCTGAACTCGATGACGTAGTCGACCCAGCGTCCGTGGTCGCTCCGGAGATTCGCGATCATCCGCTTGTCGGCCAGCGCCCGTCCCACGAAGTCATCGTCCCAGGTTTTTTCGAACAGAATGTTGTTCTGGTAAAAATCAATGTGCGCCAGGACGTGGTAGAAGATCATGATGTTCAACCAGTCCGGGTTGTTGTCGTTGTAGAAGGATATTGCGGGGCGCGAGTTGATCACCGTCTCATAGGGGTTGGTGGGATACAGTTTGTACACCCCGTGGCCCTTCAGCACCTCTACATCGTGGACCCAGTAGTCGTAGAGGGTGGGGATCATGACCTTGGGGGAGAGCTCTATTAGGTCTTTGTTGGTGACGATGTACTCGAGCGTTTCGTCGTAGAATTCGAGGCCGGCGTCACGCGCGCGAACCTTGCACTCCTCCATGATCTTCTTCACATGTTGATCGATCAGCTGCATGGTACCACCTGAATCCGCAAATCGAGCGACGCCGGGCCGGCAAGCCCCGCTACTCGATCAGCTTTCTGATGCTTTCGATCACCCTGGCTTCGGTCGCCTCTTCGGCCGACATCGAGTCGAGCCTGACCAGTTCCGGTTTCTCTTTGAGCAGGCCCGATCCTTCCATGTACTTTTCCACCGTAGTGTCGGTGGCCCGCGACCAGGAATTGCGCGCGATGGTTATTCCGAAGCGGTTGGTGTAGGTGAGCATGCGCCTCACCTCGGCGACCGCCTCCGCGCCGTCCGAGTCCCAATCGTCACCGTCCGTTCCGTGAAAGACGTAGATATTGTAATCTCGCATGAGCTGCTCGTCGAACACGATCTTGTTCACCAGCTCGTACGCGGGGTGCACGCTCGTGCCACCCGCCACCTGCGAGTTGTGATAGGTGTAAAAATCGGGAACTTCCTTTGCATCGTTGTCGTGCAATATGAACCGAGTCTCGACGTTGTTCTTGTACTGGAACATCAGCCAACTGTAGATGAAGAGGTGTTGGGTGGCGACAACTTCGGTCGGCTTCCCTTGCATGGAGCCGGAGTAGTCGCGCAGGAAGAAGACGACCGCCTGCGATTCGAAGTCCTTCTCGCGTGAAAGAATTCGAAACACCTGGTCCTTCGGATTGAGCAGCAGGTCTTCGGTTTTGACCGGCTCGGTCCCGGTTATGTTCCCGAGCAGGATGTTCGTGCTCACCACCTGCCTGAGGGTCTCCTTCTTGTCGAGAATCTGCCCCGACTCGCGGTTCCTGTCGGTAAGATCGTAGGTGTACTTCGTAAAGGAGCGCTTCTTCCCTTTTGGTTTGAGATTGGGCAACGAGAACTTCTCGGTGAGCACTCTGCCCAGGTCAAACGCGTCGGAGCTGACGTCATGGTCTGCGCCTTCTCCATGGCCGGCGCCCGCACCCTCACCCTCCTGTCCCTCCCTCTCGGGCTGTTCGCCGATGACCTCGCCCTCTTCGCCGTCCCCCGAGCCGCCGGTCGACTGTTCCTCCTCGTCGGTGATCGACTTGTCGTGGAGGAACTTGGGCTCGGTGGTTGTGGGCACCACCACAATCTTGTCCTTGTCGTCCCGGCTCGGCTTGATGACCCTACCGATCCGAATGCGTCGCGGGAACCCGTCCTCTTCTCTCTGCTTGTCACGGTCCAGGAGATCGTCGATCGTCTGGAGATGTGCCACCGGAGTGCGGCGAGGAGGAACGAGACCGGCCACGAACTCGAGGTCGCCCAGGTCGTAGAAACCGATCACATTCGCCCGACCTGGGGGGATCTCGCCGTGGTCGCCCGCGCTCTCGAACTCCCGAAGACGCTCCTCGACGTGCGTGTCGCTCAGGCCCTGAGCCTCGAGCTCTCTCTTCAGATCGTTTCTTTCGTAACCCATGGTTCGGTATCGGCCCGCACGTCACTCACTGTTCATATCAAAAAAGTCCATGATTCTGCATTCCCTAAGTCGCATCATCCTGCGTACAGAAATACTCGATCGTCTTTTTGGCGCAGGTGTTGCAGTAGCCCAGGCTGTTCACCATCGTGTCGAGCATCCGGTTGTAGAGCTTTTGGTTCTCCTCGTTGGTGCGGTTGGAGAGCGCGCCCACGAGGCTTCCCGCCCCCGCGACGTCGGACTTCAGTCGCACATCGGTTACGGCCTTTACCAGATCGTTGTTGTCCATAAAGTCGTAGTTGGGATCTTGGATCACCTTCTGGCCGTAGATTTTGGTGATTGTGGTGCGGAAGCTCTGTTTCTGCTCGTCGTTCTGGAGGCCGAGCCGGGATTCGACGCTGTTGATGAACGTCTCGTCGATCTTGATCGGCACCAGCTTCCCGGTCTGTGGATCCTTGTATGTCCAAACCTTGTCAGGGCCGAGGTTCTTGGCGTCGATGCCGATGATCATGTTGACGTAGTTCATCACGTCTTTTTCGATGGCCGTCGGCTCGTCCATGTATGCGTTGAAGATCGCCGTCATGACGTTCTTCCGGTACAATCCCCGCGCGGTCTTGAGATCGTTCAGGTATTTGGTGCGGTCGTTGGGGTCCTGCACGTAGTCTAGGATGACGCTCTCCAGGGCATCGAAGATGTCTTCGGCGTACATGCACTTGCCTTCCTGGGTTCCCGACCGTTCGAGCAGCACCTGAATGGCCCTGCCGAGGTTTCTGTGGCCGAGGCCTTTCTGACCGAACCGCTTTGTGATGTCGGGATCGCTGTTCAGATCCCCGATGACCTCGGAAAGCGTCTTGACGCTCTTCTCGCCCGCGACCTCGCCGGCTGCCAACTTCATCATCTCGATGGGCGTGAGCTTCTCCGAGGGGGGCATCCTTGTCAGGATGACGCTCACCGAGAGCGCGTAATTGAGATTGGGATCGATATGCATCTCGTCGCTGGTGAAGGTCGTCTTCCTGCCTGATCCCAGCGCATATCCGGTCAGCTGCTCTTGCAACAGGTAGTTAGTGTTGTGCGCCATGTACGACAGGCGGCAGCGGTCGACGATCGGCGCCTGCTCCTTCTCCTCGAGGAACCGTGCGAACTCGGAGTTGTTGCTCGTGGCGATGATCAAGGAATCGAGCGGCCACTTGAAGCCCTCGATCTCGATCGTACGATTCTGGATCACTCCGAGGTAGACCTGCACCAGGTCGCGCTTGTTCTTGAAGATCTCGTCGGCGAAGTGGATTCCCCCGCCCGCGACCCGGGCCAGCGCACCGCGCCTGAGGTCGAACCGGTAAGGGTTGTGGGTGTCGGTGATGTGCAGCAGCCGGGTGATCGATTCGTCTCCGATCAGGTCCACTGCCGACGACGTGATCTTGTCCTTGGCGGCGTATTTTCCGGTCAGGGTGCCGCGTGACTCGCTAATGGGAATCGGCAGGACTTCGACGAAGTTCAGCATTTTCTCCAGATCTCCGTCGCAGTGTTCCCGGATCTGGTTCCATATGTAGTCCGTGCAGGCGCCAAGCGGCCGATAGTCGGAGTAGAAGCTACTGATCTGTGCGTCAGTCGCGCCGTACTGGCTTTTCAGATGAGCGATGCTCGCATCTCGGCCATCGACCATGTTCATGGCCAGCACCATCGGGTCTTCGAAGGTCTGCGACTCGATGCTGGTGATCTTGCCGTATCCGCCGATCTTGTCCATGTCGTTGAACTTGAACGTGTATCTACGGTTCTCGGGTTTCGAGATGAACTCCCGGTATATCATGTTCAGGTAGTCGACGAAGAAGGTCTTGCCGTTTCCGGGCTCACCTATCAGGACAAACGCCATCTCGCGCGACGAGCCACCCTCGGAAGCGTCCTTCACAAACGAGACGAAGCTGTTTATCTCATCGAACATTCCGATGATGTGTTTCTCGTGCTGTCTGAACACGCGGAAATCGTACGTACTCCTGCCGTTTACCGTTACACGTTCGATGCGCGCTGGATCGGCGAGAATCATGCGGGAGATCGACTGGTAGACGTTTTCGAAACGCCTCTCGCCCATCAACACACGTTTTATGTGATCGTCGAGAGTGGGTTTGCCGTCGGCGGCGGTTTTCGACTCGGTCTCAGACATCGTCACTCCTTCACGGGCAGGGTAATCTGAACGCTACAACTTCTGTACTGTTGGGCCTAGCACCCAATACGCCGGGTGCTATCGGTGTGGTCCCAGGCCGTTGGGGCCGTTGGCGGTCTGCCGTTCCAATGAATGGAGCCGGTGCGGCACCGGTGCCGACTACCCACACATACCAATATTAGCAGGATGTTCGGTGGTGTGGGGGTGGGGAGCTGGACTTCATCCATGCGCAAATCGGAGTTCCGCAATAAATCAATTCCAACCTTGTAAGAGTGTGAGTCGCATGATCGAGTAGGATTTAGCTACTTAGTTTGAAGTCAATAGAAAAGAGGGCGCCAGAAGACGCCCTCGACGCACTAGAAAGAACGGTGCGAGACGAATACTCCTTTGACTAAAGACTAGTATTTAACCGAGCATCCGTACGGCTGCGACGTCTTCACAGTAACATCTCTTCCGCTCATGGCTTCATCGAGTGCCACATCGACATAGTTGAAGGCACCTTCGAGCGAACTTGCGCGTGAACTTGGCTTGTCGTCTATCGCGCCATTGTAGAGGAGTAGGCCGTCTGGATTGATCACGAACATATGGGGCGTGGTCTTGGCATCGTACATATGGCCAACCGTTCCGTCCGAGTCGAGCAAGACGGCAAGTGCATCATTGCCTATCTCATTAGAACGTTCGTTCATCTCGGCCGGTGGGTAATACCCCTGCTTGCCGGGCGCAGAAGAAACGATTGCGAACCACTTCACACCCAGCTCTCCATATTTCCGCTGAAGCGATTGCATGTTTCCACTGTCATAGTGCTTGCGGACGTACGGACAACCATAGTTGAGCCATTCCAAGACAACCCAGTCGCCTCTGTAGTCGGCCAGCGAATGCTCCTCGCCATTGGTGTCTACTAGAGCAAAAGCCGGAGCCGCCTCTCCAACCACTGCAGCGCCGTTCTGACCAACCGCTGCCGTACTGACACAAAGCAGCGCACAACCAAGCATCGCCGTGATGGCTACGTTTGCATACTTCTTCATTTTGGATCCTCCGGTTATCGAAATCGTGTTACGGCATTGTTCACATATCGCGTTGTTCGCCAACGACCGACACATCTACGGCAATGGCTCTGGTACTGACGCTGCCAAGCGTAATCTCTTCGGGCATTGCCAGAACCCCCTTTAGCCGCTTTGGTTCCGCTCGAGCGTACTTCGACCGCGTCAAGGAGATACTGAAACGTCCGTCGCCTCTGGCTACTCTCTGGTAGGCACCGTGGTCTAACACGCCGCGTTCGCTTGCGAAAAAGAACGCGCCCTCGATTGACTGGGGTATCGGACCGTCAAGATTGACCTCGAGAACGAATCCCTCCCGATCTCGCGTTGCACTCATAGCCCAGCCACTGGCGACTGCCGGCAGTCTCTCTCGAGTCTCAGCGAACGCCTCAATCCATTGGGGGTCCGGTAGTGAGGGCTCATCGCTGATTCGTATTTCAAATTCAAGATCTGCCTCCGCCGGAAGGCAGATGTCCTTGCACACCAGCCAATGTGCCAGTGCAGATATCGAGACCGTCTGTTCATCCGTGAGAGAACGCGGGGGAGTAATCTCAGTTAGCAGCATGACTTCATTGTCGTAGCCATAGCTCACTACAGATGATTCCTCGACTTTGTGAGGAAACGGCCATTGGATTTCACCTGCTCGATAGCCTGCGGGCAAATCCCACTCAATCGCTGCCGGCTGGCCCGCGTCTCCAGGATTCAGCCAATAGCTGTGCCAGCCCGGATCCAGGGTGAGCCTGAGACCGACGCAAAAAGGTTCTCCGGGGCGGGCAGAGGATACTTCCGAAATCATTTCGGCGTCGCTGTGCGGGCTGAGGTCTTCGTGCCCTTGCTCTGTGTGACACCCGCTCAGGTGCACCGGCAGGCAAGCGAATGCAACCCACCTCAGAACGGGATAGCCGAACTGTAGCCGCATGCTTGAATAGGACGTGATTTTCCTCTCCCGCGTAGCGAGGACATGATTTTCTTAAATAGGTACTGGAATATATAATAATCCCCAATCCACAATGGTTCAATGGACTCATCGTCCTGGAGCGCTAACCTTTTAGCCTGACAGCAGCGGCAGAAGTGTTTGAGAATGCCAGAAAGAACTCATGGTGCATGAATGGCGCGCCCTAAGCCTCATCTTAGTATGGCTGCGTTCGGCTGGTGCCTCGGTCGATGACGAAATGCAACGATGCCCCGGCAAAGCAGCTCTCACACCGGCCTGCCATACGTGCGATGAGCGATGGCGAAGGTGTCGGAAGCAAGAGAAGCGACCAGTGCCAATTCACCTGCGAGCACTGCGGCTCCGGTAATCTCAGCAAGCTTGCGCGCGCGGCCCATCCCGCAACAGCCCAACAGTTCCAGGCACTCGCGTTGGCCGGGAAGACGAGTTCCGCCCCCCACAGTGGCAACCAAGAGACTGGGGATGGTGACACTGGCGTAGAGATCCCCGGAAGCGGTCACCTCCATCAACGTGAGGCCGGTTCCGCACTCCGTCACGGCGGCGACGTCCTGGCCAGTGGCAACGAACAGGGAAGTCAGGACGTTTGCGAACTGCGCTTGCGCTCCGACGGCGCCGGATAGAACGCAAGAGTAGATGCCTTCCCGCGCCACGCGTGCCATTGCCTCAGGCGTCGTCTTGAACACCGACGACACAACGGTACGAGGCACGGTCACGTCCGCATCCACCCTCCGTCCACGCTGCCGCGGCGTGCATAGCGCGGCGATTTTCTTGTCGTGTGAGATGTTCGATTCCAGGGCGTAGAATTCCACCTCGTTGAAAGGTGCTTGCCTTCTGATCCAGCGGCACGCCGCATCGGTGGCGAATGTGCCCATGTTCTGACCCGAGGCGTCGCCCGTGCTGTATGAGAAAACGAGCACGAGTCGTCGACCGTATAGCACCGGCTCCAAGGAGACCAGCCTTCCGTGCCGCGTGGTCGCCTCCGCCATTTGGCGGACCTTCTCCATGTTCCGCGTTATCCAACACGCGGCGGCGCTGGCAGACCTGTGACTGGAGAAGACGAAGAGCGGCGCGCGCGTGACCCGTGTTTCGGTGGCCGCCGTCTCAACGCCGCCCGCTTCATTGATTGCGAGTGCCCCACGAGTCACAGCAAGAACCAGGGTACCTTCGGTCGTTGCAAGCGGGACGTAGAAAGATCCCTGTGCTTCCTCGCCGCGTACCGTGAGAGGCCCAGCCATACCAACTGGCACGCGCATCGCTCCCACGAAATTCTCGATCTGCCCCCGCAGCTGCTCGGCGTCGAGCAGCCGTTCGGAGAGCTGATCCAGCTCAACGTCTCTTGCATCCTGTACCACCTTGAGTCGCTCCTGCCGAGCCGATTCAGTCCACGCGATCGCGAGGGAGGAGTCACGCTTCCGGCGTATCTGCGACGTATACATCGATCAACCTCCAATCACCCAGCTGTACGGCATGGCCGCGATAATGAGGCTGTCGAACCGGTCCAGAACCCCGCCGTGTCCCGGCAGTGCCGTACCAAAATCCTTGGTCCCGAGTGTTCGTTTGAGGCTAGAGGCAACCAGATCGCCCAGGTTGGCCGCCACCCAAAGAAGACTGCCTATGAGGGCGGCTCGCGTTGGCGTCCAGATGCCGGTCAGGAGTTGAATTGTGAGTGCCATGGCCAGGGTTCCCGCGAGGCCAGCCATGAGGCCCGAGACCGATTTGGTGGGGCTCGCGCGCAGCAACCCTTTGCCGACGCTCCAACGTTTTCCGACCAGCTCCGCAAAGGCATCGTTGCTGGCAACTACCAAGAAGAGAAACGCGAACAGCACGAACCTTTGGTCCGTGCGGGCGAACAACAACAAGTGAACCGTCGGTGTTGCAATGGCGACGATGCCGACCGCGGCCCACATTCCAGGCGACAAACCGGGGCGAGGTTTCGAAAACAGCGCGCCGGTTACCAGAGCCGTTACCGCAAACGCGACTGCGAGCTGGTATAGGGCGGCTCGCTGTCCCACAGCTGCAATCGCGAGCGTCAGTCCCGCCACGACCATCCCCATAATCGCCGTCCACGGGAGCCGCGCCGCCTTACCTAGCTCGAGCAGTCCAAGCACCAAAACTGCCGTCACTGCCGCGGCGTAGGAGAACGCCCCCAGCCAGGAAACGCCGAGCAACGCGACCACAACAACCCCATAGGTGGCGAACTTCGTGAGTGTCGTGCGCCCGCCGCCGGCCTTCCCGGCACGTTGTGCCAGCAAGACCAACCCACCCAGGGCATAGAATACGGCCACTGCCGCGAGCACACGGCCAAACATCAGACCGCCCTCCTCAAACGCGTCGGCACGTTGCCGATTTCGCCCCGCCCCATCGGCAAGAGCACATTCAGCGAGCGGGGTTCCAGCTCGATGACGGTGCGCCCGATGAGCCCCAACGGCTCTCCGTCGCCGAAAGAGGCTACGAGATCTCCCGAGCGCAGGCTCAAACGAGTGATGCCAACGCGTGTTACAGCAAGGCCGCCGGTCGGCCAACCCAGCTTGACTCGGACCAGTGTGCTGAGGAGGCCGTAACGTGTGGTCGCAGTCACGAACAGGGCCGCGAAAGTCCCCGGGCTCACTTCACCGTCGGCGGCGAGCTGCATTCCGCCGCCGAACCGCTCCCCGAGGCCCACGATGACGGCGGCGGCCCGCATGGTGAACGGTGGGCCGTCGTTGACACGCATTGTGTATGCGGACGCTTCTCCACCGTGTTTCAAGATGCGCGAGGCGGCGACCACGGAGTAGACATTGCCGCCCAGCCAGGACACGACTGGCCCGGTGACGGGCCGACTCCTGAGGCGGTTGCAGCAAGCGGACACATGTGACGGCAGTCCGAAACCACCTACGGTGGCAATGCGCCTACCGCCGATTCTCAAGAGATCCAGAGCCGCGACCCGCGGTCTGTCGAGAGTGGCTTCGAGTCCGGCCACCCCTAGCGGCAGTCCGGCGCGCCGTGCGAGGTCGTTCGACGTGCCGAGCGGAACTACAGCGAGCGCTGTGCCAGTGCCTGCAAGCACCTGGATGATCTGGTGCAGGGTACCGTCCCCCCCCGCCACCACCACGAAAGGCACCGCTTCCCGCACCGCTTGTTCGGAGAGAGCGCGTGCAGTCCCGTCTCGGCCAATTTCGCGGATCGCCCTTTCGTCGATTCCGATCACATCTACGGCGCGGGCGATCGTCTTCCTGCTCACCCTCCGCGCATACGGATTCGCAAGCAGTACGCAATTGCTCCGACTGAGCCTCACTCGCTGCCGGTCGTTCAGGTTGGTGAGCCGCACCATGCCCTCCGTTGTCACGCTGAGGGCAAGTTCGCGTTAGGGCGTCAAAAAGACGTCAAAGGATTGTCTCCATGGTGCGCTCTCGATACTGTAGGGAAGTGACACTTACACGGCGTTCAAGCTGAGGAGAACAGAAAGCGATGATGCTTGGGGCCTACAATCTCGCTTGTCTGGTCACGCTACTCGGATTGGCAGCAGCCATTGCCGCCTGTTTCCTGTCATTCGAAGCAAAGATCGAGCTTGCCTTGGTTGGGCTGATGGTTGCCGGTATCGCCGACCTGTTCGACGGCCCTATTGCGCGGAGGTTGAAGCGCACCGACTACGAGCGGGAATACGGCGTCCAACTCGACACCGTCGTAGACATGGTTTCATTCGTCGTCACTCCAATCATCATCGCCGTTGGCGCGGGTCTACGTTCTCCGGTGGCGTTCTCCATCATGTCGGTGTTTGTCTTGAGCGGCGCCGTTCGGTTGGCGCACTTCAACACCATGAAGGCGCAGGGAGCTGACCTCTCATCTTCTCACAGGGGTTTACCGGTCACGTACACGGCCTTGGCCTTCCCCTTCCTTTACATTGCCAAAGACTATTCGGCTTCCTCGGGTTTCCACGCGTTGCTCCAAGCATCGTTTGTTGCGTTCGCGGTGCTATTCATAGTCGACGTGCCGATTCGCAAGCCGCGCGGAGTCTTCTACGTGCTGTTTCCCCTGCTAGCCGTGGTTTTGATTAGCTACTGGATCTGGCGGTCTACTGTGAACGTACCTTCGGCGTGAACGTCAGACACCGAGAACGCGATCGATCCAGAGTAAGAAACTGGGGACCAGAAGAAAGGCAAAACCACCAACGTACAAACGTCTTGCCCGTTCCACACACGGATGGGCAATGAGTTCGATCAACAGCACGCACACCCTCACGAACATCAGAGCCAGCCCAAGAGAAAAGAGGATAGGTATCGGCCGGTATCCCGGCAGGCCGTAGGCCAACGTCGCGCCGGCCGCGAATGCTCCGACATAACAAGCAAGCCCCACGAGCGCCGCTCTTCGCGGCCCGAGAATCTCGCTGGCACTCGGTGTATCGCCGTGCGACTCTCCCGGCGCATGGACGCTGTGCGCGAAGTCGTGACCGACCGCCGTTAACCAAAAGAAGACCCCAAAAGTGCACAGGAACAAACCGGCGTGCCTTCCTTGGATCCAACTCAGCTGAATCGGAATCGCAAAGAACACGATGTTGACGAACCATGGCTTGAGGATGACTGACACGTGTCTGATGCATAGAAAGAAACCCACGTAGTACAAACCCAATACGGCAAGCCCCAGGCTCAACCACCCAAACCCGCAAACGAGTGCGGCACCAGTCAACGCAACGGCGCCACGAGCCAACATCTGAATGTCGACACGTCCCGATGGCAATGCGCGGCTGGGGTTGGTTTTTTCGTCTTCCTCGACTGAGACGATGTCGTCCACAATCCTCAAAGCGAAGAGAACGAGGAAGGTCGTGACCACGACCCTTACCAGCACCGACCACCCACCACCCGCCACCGCATATGGTCCCAAGCAAGCACACAGCGCCACCGGAAGAGCCACGACTGTCGGGTACCGCTCGCTAGCGAATATCCTAAGCGCTCGCGCGATATCGCGGATCACAGGCATCCTCCTCCCAATGCTCCTCCGGCTTGGGCGCAGCGTCTCGCTCGAGCGCAGTGTGTTCCTCGTCGAGTGCGACCACGGTACCGGTATCGCCGTCGAGACTCACGAGCGCGCCATCCGGAATCCGCCTGGTGGCACCAGCCACGCCAATCACCACTGGTATGCCAAACTCACGCGCCACGATCGCGGCGTGAGACAGCAGACCTCCCCTTTCAATCACCAGGCCTCCGGCAATCAAGAAGAGCGGCGTCCAGCCGGGATCCGTCGAGCGCGCGACCAATATGTCGCCGGGCTGCAAACGGTTGTCCGAAGCCGGATCTTCGATGATCCGAGCCCACCCGACGGCCTTGCCCCGCGCAGCACAGGTACCGCGCAATGTTCCTGGTTCGATCGAAGAGGCTGCGCCCGTTCGATTCTTCCAGTACTCCCCACGATCGAGCACAAAGCACTCGGGCGGTTCGGTTTCGGTGTTAGAGTCCAACGCCTCACGCCGCATGGCGATCAGACTCGGGACAGTCTCCGGCAGCAGGAACTTGCCTCCGCACAGGTCTCTGACTTCGGACAGTTGCAGGTAAAAAACATCATCGGCTTTGGTGAGGTGTCCGAGGTCCGTCAGTTTCTCACCCGACGCGAGAGCCAACTTCCGGATCTCGCCGAACAGCATGCTTTGCACCAAGCGCCCCTGCTCGCGTAGGGCGATTGAATTGGCAGCGCGCCTGGCGAACCAGGCGAACAGGTGCCTTTTCGCAACGGGCAGGGCGCGCAGGACATCGTTCATCAAGTCCGCGTGATTGCATGGAGCGTCTTCTTCTTGGCGGCGCACGGTATCTTCGCGAAGCCGACATTTGTTTACCAGGTCCCAAAAGAGGTCGTGCCTTTCTTCGAACGTCGGCGAGACGATCATACACTCGTGGTAGCAGCGGCTGCCGAACCGTTCCAGGAATTCTTCGAACAGCCGCCTCAGGGAAGCAGTGAGCTCAAGCTCGAGCGTCTCGTAGTCACCTTCATCGAGCAACCGAAGGAGCGAAGGATGCCCGCTCATATCTCGTGCTATCTGTGCGATAATCCGGGCCGACTCTGTGCTCGCCACAGACTCGCCCTGCATAAGGGCTGCGGATATTCGTGCGCGGTCGCCGAATCGCGCGGGCACCCACCGAGCGACGAGAGTCTCGAGGATGCCGGGGAACAAGAGAACCGAAAAATCGGCGATGCACTGATGGTACCATTGATGGGCAACAAAACCATCGAAGAGGTCGTCCAGTTTGTCGACCAGATCGCCCGCGGTGAGTTTTGAGTGAGAATTCCGTCTCAGCTCGCACCGGAATTCGAGAAACAAACTCTCGAAGCGGTCCAGGTGAAATCGCGCGCGGCACAGAAAGTACACCAAGCGCGTCCAGATGGAGAGATGTCGCAGTAAGCCGGCACTGCCGCGTTGCCCACGTGTTTCGCGACTCACGCGGCCGACGTCGATCGGTACATTCTGCCCGATGTAGTGATCGAGGTAATTCCTGATGGTGTGGCCAAACGTAGGCAAATAGGCGTACACCAACTCGTACCAGCTCTTGATGTTGTAGTAGACGCGCCCGCGTTGAACACCGGTAAGCCTGTTGACGGGACTGCAACGCCTCTGCAGGTGCGGATCGCGGATGCCGAGCATATGGGCGAGGCTCAGCATGTAACGCGTGTAGAACTCGTCCACGACGGACCAGGCAAACGGCGTCAGCGGCTTCGGGAAGTTTTCCGACATGTTCGTATTGGTCCATACAACGGCATCTTCCCCACCCATCGCGGTGATGGGGCGCACCTGGAGCAGGAACAGCCCCGATGAATCTGAGCACCATTCTATGTCGACTGGGTTGTTGAAATGACTCTCCGCCCGAATGGCGTACTCGGCGAGTTGCACAAGACTCTCTTTCAACTCCGCCGGCACAACCGAGGGTATATCGGGATGGTGTCGCTCCAGGATGACCGTTTTCGGCGTGACCGCACCCGAAACGAGTTGCTCCCCTGCTCCCTCTACCCACTCGATCACCAGATGGTCGGCCGACCTCGTGACTGGGTCCAAGGAGAACAGAACACCCGCATATCGTGCGTCGATCTGTCGTTGCACGATCACGCCCATTCCGTGAGCATGCCGTATGCCGTTCCTGCTCCTGTATGCGGTCACGGCTTGCCCGAACATTCCGATCCAACAGTCCTTGATTCTCTTGGGAACTTCTTCTCGCCGCACGTTCAAGTACGTGTCTAACTGGCCGGCCATCGAGAACGACTCACCGTCTTCAGCAACAGCGGACGAGCGTACCGCTAGAGTACCGGCTGGTAGTGTGCCGAGGGACTCATCCAGTTCGTCGAGCAGCTCGCGTGAGAAGAATCCTCCGCGGATCAGTTCCACCGATCGTTTGTGCGGGATTTCCCCTATGCGGATGTCGTTCGCAGCGCAGAATTCTTTGAACGCGTCAACACTGACGGTGCAGGCCGGCGGCACTGGCCAACCCAGCCGTACCATTTCCGCCAGTCTCGCGGCTTTGTAGCCCACTTCCTCCCCGGAAAGGCTTTCACGGTCATCCAGTGGTAAAACGCGCCGCATCGATTGCCCCTGTTGACGTCGGAAGCAACGTGACGCGCAGGCGTCAACTGTTCGTCAAAATCGTTGTATGACCTCGCCCCCTCTTTCCGCCACGCAAGGAGTGCGTATCAAAGAGGTTCGTGGTAGGCGTCGACATCATGGGCCCTGCGTGGGCAGCTACTCCCCGGTTCCCGTTCCCTTTCGCGTCACATAGATCCAATAGTAATTCTTGCCTCCATCCTCAGGATCCACATCGCCAAGAACCAACAACCAGGCGACGGGCTTCAATCCATTCTGGCTACAGAGTTCGGTGATGTAGCCCCTCCCCTGGAGGAAGACCTCCCGCCCCCATTTTGTTTGTCTCCTCGTCACTGTTCGCCCCTCAACACCACCGTCTCTGTCCGCCATCACTGTGAATGTGAAGGTACCCCCGTCCTTCAGCACGCGAACGGCTTCGCGAAAAACGTCGTCCAGGCTCTCGAAGAAATGCAGCACTCCGCAAGTGAGCACGTGCTGGAAGAACCCATCCTCGTATGGGATTTGTTCTCTCGATACATCGACGCGCCGAAGCTCCTTCGCCATTCGTTTCTTCTCGCATTCCCGAAGCATTGCTTGCGAGGCATCAATGCCGTAGACAGACAGGCCGTATCTGGCGAGTCTCTCTGACGCGAGCCCTGTACCTATTCCTATGTCCAGGATTTTGTCCCCCGGTTCGACGCGATCGTACATCAAACCGAACACCGCCGCGTCTGCATAGCTTTGGAATTGCTCGATCATCGAATCGTATTGAGCAGCGAAATCCGAGTAGTCGTCACTGTCCGTCATGATTGTAGTGGTACCTCCGTTCTTGGCCGTCCTACTCTCTACAGTTCCCGATCGAGACGCTGGGGTCACGTTCGTTTCCGTTGACGTGGTCGTGCAGGCTCCAGGAGCCGACACGTGAGACAACGCAGGAAACGCATCAACCCTCCCAGTGGTGTCTGGAAACAGAATCTCGACATTTG
>CAYTDU010000040.1:0-16458 GCA_964436395.1 uncultured Gemmatimonadaceae bacterium
CGCCGAGGCGAGCAGCAGCGACATCGTGTGGTCGGCTGCCTCGGGCGTGCAGTAGTCGGGGACGTTGGTGACCACGATGCCGCGTTCCAGGGCGACGGGCACGTCGATGTTGTCGTGCCCGGTCCCGTAGCGGGAGATGACCCGGCACTTCTCGAGCCGCCGGATCAGGTCCGCCCGCACCGGCGCGTGACGCGTCAGGATCGCGTCGGCCTCCACGGCCCGGTCCGCCCAGGTGGCGGGATCGGCTGCGGGGGCGGTGAACACCTCGAATCCTGCCTCCTGCAAGAGGCTCTCTTCGAGAGAGGTGTCGTCTCCCATGTAGTCGGTGATCACACAGAACATTCGTCGACCTGCCTGGCTCGTGGATGGGCGCGCATGATACGTCTGCTCGACCAACTGCCCGTCATCGTCCCGGCACCGCTCTTCGGCGCCGGTCCATCCTCCGTGCCCTGCGGCTCGACCACCCCGGAGGAGGGTCCTCGAACGTGGGAGCCGGAGTCACCCTTCGTCGTCGGCTCCGTCGGCAATGCGCAACTGCCACCACTCCCAGGCCTCGAATTGGTCGCGGGTGCCGGTAATCGATTCGAGCGTGTCGCGCAGGAGGTTTCGATAGTCCCCGGGATCATCGAGGGCTCGGATCAGGTACGGCACCAGCGGCTCCAGGGCCCCCGGCTCGACCCGTGCCCACGAGTAGGCGACGTCGACGAAGGCCGTCGACGTGTCCAGGGCGCAGGCCAATGCGGCCACTGCAGCGTCCGAGGGCGTGAGCCCTTCCGTTTCGAGGCGGGTCTCGAAGCGCTCGCCCGCATAGAGATTGGCCGTCATGAGGTCGGCGAAACCGCGCATCGTGTCGAAGAGCACGTCGTCGTGGAAGCCGTCGCCGAAAGCGATCTCGTCTTCCTCGTCTGCACAGGCATTGACGCCGACGGTCTCCGGCGGCGGTTTCTCGTAGGAATACGGCCACGATCGCGCCCAGGTGCCGCCCACATAGAGGTCCCAGCTTCCCCAGACGGACATCCCGTTCCAGCAGGGTCGGTTCATCCAGCCTCCCCCGGTGTAGCGGGCCATGATGCGGCGACCCGACAGCTCGAGGACGAGCTTCGCGTCGCACCGTGGGTCCTCTTCGACCGTCCCCGGCACCTCGAGGTCCAGGCCCCCGGCCTGCACCAGCCGCAGATCGCTCCTGAGGGCACGGGCGATCTCGCTGCCGGGCTGGATGGGCGGAGTGGTGGTGGCCTCCGCGCAGAACGAGGTGATCACCACCTCCCCGAGGCCCAGGTCCGGGTTGAGGAGAATCGGCTGGGGGTCCGGTGCAGCCAGGGCAGCCCAAGGGAGCGTGGTCGTCGTCGTGGGCAGCGTGGTGGTGGTGCTCGTGGTCGCAGCGGTCGTCGATGGAATCGTGGACGTCGTGGTGGACGTCGCCGCGATCGTCGACGTCGACAGCGGGATGCGGAATCCAGCGAAGGGCATGGTCAGCTCCAGGCGTCCCACGCCTCGGCGGCAGCAGACTTGTCCTGCTCCTCCGGGGTCGAGGCGTCAGTGTCGGTGGAAGATGAGCGGTTGACTAGGCTAGCGGAGATCGTGAAGCCCAAGAAGACGGTCTATGTCAGCCTGGACCTGATGGATTTTGCCGGCTTCGCTGTGCACGAATCCGACTCCGCCGCATTCTCACCGGAACTCCTCCAGTTGATACGGCTGAACGACGCACTTGCTGTGGTGCTCAGGAACTTCCCCAGTGACCTCGAAGAGGATCCCTCTCCGTTCGAAAGACTGTCGACGATCGAGAGCGAGTTCCTACTCGCTGATCACATCATCGTCGAGAACAGGTTAGAACGGATCGACAAAACCAGGCGAACCGGTCAGTTCACACCACTGTTGGAAAGTGAACAGAAACTCCTGAAGCGAATCGAGGCTGTGCTGGACACAGGGCAGCCTTTGAGGGAGATGGAGCTAGAGGAAAGCGAAAAGAAGGCGGTAAATGGTTTCAAGTTCCTCACGCTCAAACCGGTAATGGTGGTTCTCAACTCGGCCGAGAACAACTTTGGCCAGAATGCTGCGCTGGTAGAGGAACTGGGGAAAAAGTATCCGACCATCGAATGCGCCGGCAAATTCGAGATGGAGTTGTCGCAGCTTGATGACGAGGCCGAGATCGAGGCATTTCTGGCTGACATGGGAATCGCGGAATCCGCGCGTTTGCGGCTCACGAAAACCGCGTTCAACATGTTGGGCTACATCAGCTTCTTCACCATCGGGAAGGATGAGGTGCGCGCTTGGAACATCGTTCGCGGCGATACCGCAATCGATGCAGCCGGATCTGTCCACACCGACATGGCGCGCGGTTTTATCAGGGCCGAATGCTATTCGTATGATGATTTCATTGAGTGCGGCGGAGAAGAAAGGGCTGTGAAAGAGGCGGGGAAGTTTCGGCTCGAGGGCCGGGATTATGTGGTGAAGGACGGGGATATGTTGTGTTTTAGGTTCAATGTGTAGGGGATTCTCCCCTCTCAACCTCCTGAGCCACCCTCCGCCCCTCGTCCACATCCACCATGAACAGCAGTACAGCGCCAATCACAAAAAACACAATTAGCGCAAAGACCGCGTTTCTACTCGACTGAGTCAGCCCCACTGCAACGGCAAAGATGGCGGGCCCAAAGATCCCCGCGAACTTCTCGAACACCGCGAACAGGCCGAAGAACTCGCCCGATTCGTTGCGCGGGATCATGCTGCCGTAAAGGGATCTGCTGAGCGCCTGCGTGCCACCCTGCACCATCGCAACTAGTACCGCAAGGATCAGAAACTGGGACGCCGTCGTCATGAAGTAAGCAAAAATCGAAATGCCAGCGTAAACCGCGAGGCCTAGCAGGATGGACTGTTTCGCACCGATCTCAACGGCCAATGCCCCAAAGAGAAACGCAAAGGGAATCCCGACGAACTGAACTACCACGATCGAGCCAATGAGCGCTCCGCGCTCAATTCCGATTTCGTCTCCGAAGATCGTGGCCATGCGGATGATCGTGCCGATGCCGTCGTTGTATATAAGAAACGCGAGAAGCATCAGAAAGGCATTCCGGTATTTGCGTAATGCCTTCAGCGTTGCCTTGAGCTGAGTAAACGCAGCTCGAATGCTCTGGTCCCGAGCCTCGACACTAGGCCTCAACTCCGGTTCCCTGACGCGCCGGAACAAGGGGATCGAGAAGAGCAACCACCAAACCGCGACCGCGACAAACGAAAGCCTCGCCGGCAACGATCCCTGTTCTGGCGTTGCGGCGTCGCCGGTCGGGATCCCGATCCAAGCCGGATTCTGGATAACTGCGAGCGCAACGACGAGTAGGACACCGCCACCGAGGTAGCCGAGTGCATATCCAGCGGTGGAAACACGGTCTATCTCTTCTCGGCCAGCGACGTGAGGCAGCAAGGAATCGTAGAACACAAGGCTGCCGTTCACACCCATGTTTGCCAAGACGAACAGAATCGCCGCAAACAGCCAGGCACCTTGCTGTATGAAGTACATCGATGCCACAGCCGCGACGCCTAAGCCGAGGAACGCCCCGAGAAACCGCTTCTTCGATGCCTTGTTGTCGGCAATGGCACCGAGGATAGGAGCTAGAATAGCGATAAAAATAAGGCCGAGGGTAGTTGCCACACTGAACCGGAAGGTGGCAGTGGCGGGTGGCAGGCCATCGGCCGCATAAGACGCGAAAAAGATCGGGAACACTGCCGTCACGATGATGGTGATCATCGCCGAGTTGGCCCAGTCGTAAAGTCCCCAAGCGCGCTGTTCAGGGGTTCGGAGCCCAATGCGGCTCAGCAACCAACCGCCTCCGACTCACGCCAAGTGAACATCCAACATCCAACAGGGAACATCCAACATCCAACGGCTGCCCTTCCCTACCCTCCCTCGTCTCCCTCTCCCACTCTCAACTCCCATCCGTCACCGCCTTCCACACCCTCAGGAAATTCCCACCCAAAATCTTTCTCACATCGTCATCTGAATATCCGCGTTCCTTCAACCCTCGCGTAATGTTGGGATAGTCGTGCACGCCGCGTATCCCAACCGGCGACGGAGTGCGCGGATACATGTCAGCCCCGAGTCCCACGTGGTCTATCCCGGCGATCTGCACCGCGTGTTCGATGTGATCGAGAAGGTCTTCGATGGTGGGGAGGTTCTCGAGCGGCCAGTCGCGAGCGGCGTTGAGATGATTAACAGCAATGCGTAGGTCTATATCTTCGATCTCAGGAACCTGTCGGAAAGCGTCTCGACCAACTGCTCGGAGTTCACTCATCGCCTCGGAGTACTCTTGCGTGAGGTAGTTGAGCACGAACACTATCCCGATTACGCCACCGTTTTCTCCGAGCGCGCGCAGCTGATCGTCGCTCATGTTTCGGCGGTGTGGGTTGAGTGCTCGGCAACCGGAGTGGGATGCAATCACCGGATCCTCGGTCGTCTCAATCACGTCGAAAAAGGTTGAGTCGGACACGTGTGAGATGTCGACGACCATGCCGAGTCTGTTCATCTCCCTCACCACATCTCTGCCGAGGTCATTCAATCCGCCCCAGCGTGGGTCGTCGGCGCCCGAGTCGGCCCAGTCGTGTGACACATTGTGTGTGAGAGTCATCGACGAAACGCCCAGTTCGTAGAACTCTCGCAGTCTGTCCAAGCTCGCTTCAATCGCGTGCCCACCCTCGATGGCGAGCGGCATCGCGATCTTCCCTTCTGCCACAATGCGTTCTACGTCGGAGCCGGTGCGGGCTAGCTCGACCCTGTCAGAGTTTTCGTCGATTGCGTTGCGCATCGCTGACAGCAGCTCGTGCGCCTGCCTAGAGCACTCGCCCGGCATGGGATACAGGAAATTCTCCACATAGAGCGCGACCGTCTGGACATCCACCCCGCCCTCTCGCAGTCTGGGAATGTCGACATGACCGGCAGGCAAACGTTCGCCAATATCGAGCTTTTCGTACAGTACGCGATAGGCGAGGTCGTTATGAGTGTCCCAAACCAGTGCGTCTTCGTGCAGCGCTCGAAAAGACTCCTCGTTCGCCGCACAACCCGCGAGAACAACAGCCAGCAGCAGCGCCGAGAATGCGGCGCGGAAATTCCGTGACATCATCAAATCCTCAATTGTTCAATGTCAGAGTAGCTACTCGTTGGTTTCATTCTTTTCCGAAGCGGGAGACGCGTCATCCGACTCTCCTGAGCCAGGCGGCTTCACGCCTGCTGCTCCCGCCATCCCCAAAACACCAGGTAGGTTGAGCGAATCAGACAGGCCCGACGGCACAACCATCAGCGATCCTTTTTTCACTATACTCTCGTAGAGCATGTTCATTGCACGGAGATTCAGCGCCACAGGATTCTGGCTGTAGCTCTCGGCCGCCTCCACAAACTTCGACGCAATCTGTGTCTCCGCAGTTCCTAGGATGATCCGAGCCTGCCGTTCACGTTCCGCCTGTGCCTGGCGAGACATCGCCTCCTCCAACCCCTTGGGAATAATCACGTCGCGGATCTCCACCGACTGCACCTGGATACCCCAGTCGTGCATCTTGCGGTCGAGCGTCTCCTGCAGGTTCCGACCCAACTCCTTCCTTGATTGGATGAGTTCCGCGAGATCGTGTTTCCCGATTGCGTCTCGAAGAGCAGTCTGAGCTGCGAGCACCACCGCCACCTCATATTGCTGCACCTCTAGTGCGGCCCGCTCAGCATCGTAGACTATCCAGAATGCGATCGCATCGACGTTGACGGGCACCGTGTCCTTGGTGAGACACGACTCGGCGCCGAAATCGGTAGTGCGAAGCCGCTGGTCGATGTGGTAAGAGATACGGTCGATGATCGGAACCAGAAAGAAAACTCCTGGGCCACGCAGGCCGCGGTACTTGCCCATGCGCAGCACCACTGCTTTTTCCCACTGGTCCGCGTATTTGATTGATGAGGCCACAAACAGACCGGCAGCAGCGGCGACCACGGCTGCGGCTTCGACTGGTGCGAATAGCAGAGTTGCAGCACCCAATGCAGCGGCAACGCCAATGCCTGCTACTCCCGCAGGAACCGGATAGCGCGTGTCCGTCGGAGATGATTTCGCCATATTTGCACTCCCCCCCAGAGACTTGGTTACGCTGATTGGCAAGTTGTTTGTTGGGTTCATTCTCGCCTCTCCGACTCGTGTGGATTGTTTCGCGGCACTCGCAGATCCACGAGAGCATCTATCAAATCGTCGATCGAGAAACCCAGGGCTCCGGCGCTGCCGGCAGCTTCTCGGCACAGTGCCTCCAGCTTCACCCACCGCTCACGGATCTCTCTATCGGGGGCATTGAGGCTCACGAACGTTCCCTCACCTGGGCGAGACGCAACAACGCCAAGCTTCTCGAGCTGTTGGTATGCTCGTTCAACGGAACGCGGTGTCAATCCCAGCTCGACGGAGAGTTCTCTAACGGTGGGCATTCTGTCGCCGGTCTGCAGTGTTCCGTCCACTACCTCAAGCCAGACACAGTCTACGATCTGGCGCGGCAGAGGTTGCTGGCGTCCAGAATCCAGAAAAGCGGTGATTCGCTTCGCGATGTCACTGCGTTCGGGTTTGCTCACGAGGTCGCCTTTGGAAGGCCTGTATTAAGGATACGGCTACGGGTGAGAATCGCCACTCCCACGCACCAGTCGCGAACTTCTGCGGTCCGTCGACCATCTGTGCGCCGGTGAACGCAGTAGCTAGTGGTAACCGAGTCCGCTCCCTATGTCGTACTCGTCACTCACCGTGACCGGCAACCTACCAGATGGTTCAATGTTTCCGGTCAGCGCCTTTATGAATGATTCAAAATACACCGGTTGATTGCCAAACCACCCCCTCTCACCGTAGCCAACTAGAAACGCAGGTACGTCAGATATCTCTCTGATGATATGAGGGTTGCCGTACGCCATCGCGACGACACCACCTGGCTTTGCAGTAATCACGCTCCTGATGAACTCCAAGTCGGAGTCTCTTATTGGTGTGGCGTCGCCCAATTTATCCCGCTGAACGAAGAACGAGAGAACCACGAGACTCGCTTGGTCGACTGCCTGGCGTATGAAACTGTACTCGGACGATTCCGTCCCTGGACGAAGCGTGAAGTTCTGGATGCCCGGGAAAGCGGTCTCCAATTGTTCCGCGAGTACTGACGGAGACGGATCGTCTTCCAGCTTCTGCACGTTGATGTTGACCGCGGTAGCCGCCTGGTCGCCTGTTACCGGCAATACTCCGTCATTCTTGAGAAGTGTCAGCGAACGGTCAGCCACCTCCTGCGCAATCGCCAGGTGCTCGGGAGTACCCACAAACTCGCTCACCGCTTCGGCATTCACCAATCGATGGTTGTGCAGATTGAGCCTCGACTTGAGGCTGAGGAGCTTGCGAACGGCCTCGTGTACGCGTTCTTCGCTGATGCGGCCTGACCTCACGGCGTCGGCCATCGCAGCGATCGTCGCCACCGGGTCACGCGGCTTGAGGATTACATCGTGGCCCGCCTCAAACGCCTTCACCGCGACATCTTCAGTTCCGAACCGCGCAACCACATGGTCGTACCAGAGATCGTCGGTGGTGAGAACACCATCAAAACCCAAGCTGTCCCGCAACCACCCGAACGAGAGTTTGCCTTCAACACTCGCGGGGAGATCCGATCCGTCGGTCACGGCTGGGACCGCAACATGTTCTGTCATGACGAAGTCGACGCCTGCCTCGATGGCAAGCCCAAAGGCCCTGAAGTCGTAGGCGACGACGTCAGCCGCAAGCTTGTTGTTCGCATTGAAATTGGGATATTCGCGCATGGGTTCGACATCGCCACGGCCAGGGAAATGTTTGGCCGAAGTCAGCATGCCGTTGTCGTGGTAGCCGCTTACGTACGAACGCACCATTCGGCCCAGCAGGTCGACGTCTCCCCCGAACGACCTGACACTCTCAGCTGGATTGTCAGGCCGTAGAGACACGTCGACCACAGGCGTATACGTGAGGTGCAACCCCATCGCCCTACCTTCGACAGCGGCAGCAGACGTGGCCCGGTACATGAGATCTTCATCGCCGATTGCCGCAAAGGCCATATTCGCCGGGTACTCGGTCGCACCGGCGACCTGCTGACCGGGACCTCCCTCGAAGTCCACCGAAAAGAGGATCGGTATTTCTGCTTCGCCCTGCAGTTGATTGAGAAGCGTCGGCACAGTCGTTGGCGTCCCGCCGTATAGAACGAACATGCCAAGCCCATGATCCCGGGCCAGGCTAACCCAACGGTCCATGTTGAATCCCAGCGCACCTTCAACACGGAGGTCGAGGTCCGAGGTGATGAGCTGGCCGATTTTTTGCTCCAACGACAGGCCGGCGAGTGTCTGCTCCACCCACTCTGTGTCTGGATGATCGGACAGGAATGGTGCTGGCTGGTCGCTGCACGCAGACAGTGCAATGGCAGCAGCAAGGGACGCAATTGCGATCGGCGGTGCGCTTGTATTCATCACATCCTCGAATTCACAACGTTGATCTTGCAGTCAGTTCTTTGATTTCCATTCAATTCGATGCGCTCTAGGTGTGTTCTGCCGCGGAGGAACGCGGAATGACGCTGCCAACATCGGGATTCGAGTACCCCACCCAACCCCAAGAACTATCCGCGTTTTTCCGCGTCACTCAGCAGCTAGAAACCCATTGAGCTAGCTACTCGATCGCAGGATCCTCACCCTGAAGCCCAGCTCCTGCGACAGCGCCACCATCTCCTCGAAAACGTCGCCGTAGGCTACAGCAACGTGGTTCGACAGATAGTGTGCCATCAGCGTATCGCGGCTGATACCCAAGTCGGTTGCCATGAACGGCCACTCGCGTGTAGTGCCTTCCCACCATTCATCACGCGTTTCTGAGGGAAGCTTCACCACCTCGCCCCGCCCGACATCCATCCAGAGCTCGTCATTCTTGATGTATGTACGCGCCCAAGTGACGTCTCCAGGAAGGCTCTCTCCGGCGAATGTACCGCCGGGCACCGGGAAGTAGGTCTTGGGCTGGCGATAACTGTGCACACCTTTCAGCGACTCGGGATCGTGGTTGAAGGGATACGCACTGCAAGAACCTGAGTTGAGCAGGACCCAGATGAACCGACCGTCGTATTCCGCACCCCAGCGCACGTCGTGGAACATGACCGCTTGATGTAGCCCCTTGGCCTTGAGGAGGCGTTTCATCATCTCCATTGGGACTGCGTTGCCCTGATCAGCCTCGGTGGAGCAGATGATGGTATCACCGTTCGACTCGGGTCGGCACACTGAGTTGAGTAGGCCTTCGGAGAAGTCGGACGGCGGTCGTAGCGGAAGCAAGCCCAACTGATATTGCCACCCTATACAGTCGATCTTGAATTCGTCCACCAAGTCGATCACGCTCAGATAATCGCGTAATTGTTCTCTGGTTGCCTCTTCCGTGAAGTCTTCGGCGCCCGGTTCGCCCCAGTGGAACGCGACTCCTTTGCTCTTCACGAAGTGCAACGCTGCGTTGATGCGTGAGTCCTCTATGCCACGGCCTCGATCAATTATCCACGCCTGATCGATCTTGTGCTCGGTGAAACAATGACGGTTCAGCATCCGTGGCCCGAAGTATCCATTGATCATGCCCATTGACGTGTCGCCCAGCATTAGGATCAGGGCCCGTCGGGCACGGAACTGATCGGCCACTCCACGCGCAAGCGTCGCCGCCTCCGGCGAAACCGGAGCGCTGTACGAGATTTCAGCCTCGTCATACCCGATCCGACCGGACGAACACCACTCCTCGAGCCTCGCCATGAATACTTCGTCGGTCGTCCAATCGTCTGCCTCAGTCCAAACGCGAGAAAACTTGCGTCCAAGGCTTTCGAGGCAAGCACCTGTGTTCAATAGGCCCACCAACCCCGGCCACTCACCAGAAAAGTTGCTTGCAAGCAGCAGCGGGTTGTCCTTTCCAACCACGCCCTCGGTAGTGTGCGGCCCAAAACACCAGTGCACGCAGATGCCGATCATGGGATCTTGGATTGGGCCAAGCCGCTCAATAGCATGGTGAGGCTTGGACAGGAATCCTTCTAGGAGGTAAGGTTCTTTGCCGAGTTTCTTCAGGGCAGCTTCCATCTGCCTCGTTGACTCGGTCACGTTCGGCAATGCTGCCTCGTTGGGTAGATCACGCCCATCTCCGGGCCAGAAAATAGCTATACGCTGCTTCACTGATGCTCCTCCTCAATCTCCGTTTCAATCGGTTCGCCTCCGTCGCCTACGTTCTCCGGCGTGAACAGACGCGTTCCGAGGACTGTAAGTTTGGGCACTTCATTGCCATTTAGGATCTGGAGAGCCACATCGATCGCCTCAGCACCACCTGTGGGATACAGAAAAGTTGCATCCATTATCCCCTGAGCGACGTATTGCTGCCCTTCGTGCGGAAGCGCATCGATGCCGACGAAAAGCATCTCGTTTTCCCGTCCGACAGCTCGCGCGGCAAGCCAGGCGCCGTGTGCTCCAGGATCGTTGTGAGCATAAACCACGTCGATTTCGGCATTCGTAGTCAACGCCGATTCCATTTCTCGCCTGGCGTTTGGCTCGAGCCACTGCATCTCGCCCGTGAATACGATCTCCAGCCCCGGATTATGCTCGAGTTCGAGTCCCTGCAAGAATCCCTGATTCCGATCCTGACCTGGTACCGATGTCATGAGACCCTTCAGCTCGACGATCTTCCCTACCCCACCGAGCCGCTCTCGTATCCACCGACCGGCCTCTCGCCCAATGCGCACGTTGTCCGCTCCGATGAAGGTCGTGAACTGATCTCCTTGCACGGCTCTGTCAAGGACGATGACAGGTATTCCTCGTTGATACGCCTCTGCCACTGGTCTTGTGAGTGGCGCCGCTTCTTTAGGGCTGATGATGATGAGGTCGACACCTTGTTCAACGAACTCCTCAACCTGCGCCCTTTGCGTTAGAGACTCGTTCTGCGCGTCCTTGAAGATGACGCGCAGATTGTCGTGTGACTGGGCGGCCGCCCTCACGTCGGCGTCCATCTGAACCCGCCACGGCTCGCCGAGGTTGCATTGACTCATGCCGATCACCCATGGGTCATCGGTTGTTCCGGCGTGTCCTACCCTTGTTTCCGACGAACAAGCGATCAAAGCAAGCACACATAACGCCGCCGAATTTGGTTTCCAATTCATGTTCCAGTTCCAGCATTCCCAGTGTTTTGGTCTGAAGTGCGGCATCGCGTAGTCCGCCTCCAACGAGTTCTCACCTGATTTCCTGGACCCATACGAAGTCGATGCCCAGCTCCGGTCGGTCAACAGCATCGTTAGCACCATCAAACACGAATTCTAGCGTGTGTGCACCGGTATTTAGTTCCCGCGGTTTCAGAGTGAAGTTGCGCAACAGCGTGCGATACGGTCGGTATAGATCGATGGCGGTTGTTTCAGTTGTGAGTTCCGCGGCTTCGCCGTCCAACTGCAGGTTGGCCCTGCCTCCATTTTGGTTCAGGCGCGCTACGAAATGGATTCGGTATTCACCTGCGGTTGGTATCGGAACCTGAAGCCTTAGAGCCTGACCGGGCGACGACGGCCGCCACACGGGCAGACGCGATTCCGCGTAAAGCCGGCCTGTTTCAGTCTGGAGGCTGCGGTTGGGCGACAGCGTCTCCGTTTGGTGAAAAACCGAGTTGCGCGAGCCAAACCGTCCTTCCGGTATCCAGCCGGCCGGAAGCCTCAATTCCCGCAGATCGTCTCTCCGGATCGCCACGTGATCGTCCGTCACACCGGGCAGAGCATAGTGATATCCGACCCGGGCATAGGATACTCCCGGCGTCCGTTCGTGGCTGAACAGCTCCATGTAGAAACCGATGTTCGACCTAAACGGCAGAGGATCGAGGATGTGCCAGCGGTAATTGGTGACGAATCCGCGGTTTCCGGGACCGTCATTGCGCGGCTGCCCGCAGTATGGGAACGAGAATATGTCGGGCGACGACCAGGAATAGTTGTAGTAGTCCTCGGATCCCGTGCCAAACAGCGAAGGCAAAGAGTCGTCGTCTACGAAGGCTTTCTCGTCACCTTCGCCCCACCAGTTTCCCCAGGGAGTCGGGATAGGATTTGGATTCAATAGAATTGAAGTAGTGCCCACATACACACCCTTACCACGCGCGACAACGAACGGCAGATCCTGCACGGCATCAGGGTCGGCAACCAAGTCGTGATCTACTCTCCAACGCGCACGGAAATACATGGAACGTTCTTCGTCCCACTCGTAATCCACTGTGTTAGCAGAACCCGAGGCCAAGACTCTTTGATCACCACGATTCTCCAGTTTGACTAGCGCCGAACTCTGATAAGGCATCACGAACCGAGAGATCATGGTACCATCAGGCAACACACTAAACGGGAGTGACTGGAAGGGATTGACTCCGGGGGCCGCTGCAAAGAAATCGCCAACCGGAGCCTGTACTTGTCCCCACGGCGAGCCGTCGAAGTGGATGTGCAGCACAGTCTGGCGCAACGCACGATCGAGATCTTGCGCCTCCAGCTTCAACTCCAGGCGTGTTATCGCACCAGCACCCTCCAGGCTCAACGCATCTTCACTTGATCCTGGAGCGAGTGTAGCAGAGATGTTTTCAACCGAGCCCGAGGACTGCGGCACATCCTGATAATCGGGATCGGCAAGCACACCAATTACGCGGTTGATCGTCTCGCTGTACTCCTCGAGGTCCTCCGGCGTGAAAGTCTCAACTCGAGTCCCCGGAGCGTACTTTCGAACCTCCAACTGGTAGAAATGGATGTGTGCGAGGTTCCCGGTCCACTCGAGCCGCAATCTCTGCGCGAATGGTATTGGAGCGTAAACCGCGTCTCGTTGGTAAATGGTCCGCACCATGTTCTCTCGATTGAGCGACTGCGACTGCGGGAACGAATCGAGCGGCCTCCTGAAGAGGTCATTGGCCGGCCCGGAGAAAAGGGGTTCGCTATTCCCGTCGAGCCAGAGCTGCACCGTTCCGTCAATGGCCGCGGTCCAGAGACGAACGAGCGCACCCGGACCGTCGACATCAGCCATCAGGTACACGCCGACGCTGTCTTCCCCAGGCTCTTGAAGGACGGATTCAAAACCGGGAATCGGTTCACCTCCGAACCCGTCGGAATTGGCGAACCAATCTGCACCATCAGGAAGTCTTGAACGGCGGTCATATGAGGAAAACTGGATCGTCTGGTATGCGGGATCGGGGAATTCCGTGAGCCCCGCCATGTCGATCATCTCTTCGTAGAGGCTGCCGGTAGACACCACATTCGAAGAACCGCACGCCGATAACAACAGCGCTATTGCGAGCGCACCAACAGCAACTTGTAGATTGCGATTAAGCACTTTCGTCCTCGTGACAGCAAGATGTCAAAGATCACCAACACAACAATCACAACTCATGAATCAATAAATCACAAATCTAGAATTTACCGCTTCCCTTTCTGGAACATCACAGCACAAACGATGATCGCACCTGTCAACATCAAGCGCGTCGCCTCGGGCGCGGCGTTTAGCGAGAGGATCTTCTGCAGATAGCCAATCGTCAACACACCGATCAGCGTCAACACCACGCTGCCCTTTCCTCCAGCCAACGTCGTGCCACCTATTACGACCATGGCGATAGCGTCTAGTTCGTACGCCGAACCGGTCTCGGGGTCACCTTGCGTTTCCTGCGCTGCCTGACAGATGCCGGCGACAGCTGCCAGAAGTCCGGAGATCGCATAAGCAGATATGAGTGTTCGCCGTACCGGGACACCGGACAAACGAGCTGCTTCTTCATTACTGCCGACCGCATAGATGTGCCTGCCCAGCCGCAACCGCGCCAGCACAACCCACGTAACAAAGACGCACACGGCGAAGATTATCGTCACGACCGATATGTTGCCACCAAGGATTCGACTGTCGATAAGGCTGAAGATAGGAGAATGCTCGATCAGCTCTGCGCTGCCGTCAGGCTGCATCACGTAGTTGGTGACTTTCTGGCCGCCCGACACGACCTTGGCAAAACCTCGCGCGAATACCATCATGGCCAGCGTCACTATAAATGGCTGGATACGCATACGCGCAACGAGAAAACCGGACACTGAACCCAAACCCAAGCCGATGGCGAGCACTGCAGGAATCGCGTATACGGCGGGCCAACCCAGCGGCAGGGTGAACCATGCGAAAAAAACTGCGCCAAGAGCCAACACACTGCTAACCGACAGGTCTATGCCCGCCGTGATGATTACCACAGTCATACCGCACGCGAGGATCCCGAACACCGACACCTGGCGTAGCATGTCGCGATGTACACTCCACCTGAAGAAGGAACCGTCGGCATTGAATAGACAGCCGATGATTATCATGAGCAGCAATGCCAGAAGCGCTCGAGCCACCGGCGTTGAGAGCCACTTCGCCAGTCTCGGCTGGTCGGTTGTGTTCACGACGTTTCCCCTTCCACCGCGTCTTTGATCGGTGACAAATGCCCCATTGACGCTGAGAGTACATCGTCTTTCGTCACGGCATCGCGCATGAACTCCGCCGCCAAGTGCCCTTTGAACATCACCAAAACCCTGTCGCAAAGCGCCAGAAGCTCTTCCATTTCCGACGTTATCAATAAGATCGACATGCCCCGGCTGACCCAATCTCGCATAAGACCGTACACATCGGTTTTGGCGCCTATGTCCACGCCTCGTGTTGGCTCATCGAGCAACAACACTTTTGGTTCGGTCATTAACCACCGAGCGAGGTAGACCTTTTGTTGGTTACCTCCCGACAACGTACTGACGGGTGCGTGGAGCGATGGAGCGTTCAGCCCGAATTCCTCGGTCAGCCGCCGCACAGCCTCCACTTCTTTACTCCTGCGTATCCAACCAAAGCGACTGGAGTACCTGGAAAGGCTGGCGAGGCTTGCATTCTCGACCACACTCAGGTCTGGCGCTAGACCCGAAGTCTTGCGGTCGTTGGTGAGCAGGACTAGACCTCGCCGAACAGACTCGCTGGGGCAGTGAATCTCAAACTCGTCACCCAAAAGTCGGACGCGCCCAGTTACACGGGTCCCTAGTGCACCGAACAGACCATGCATCACCTCGCTCGTGCCTGAGCCTTGCAGACCAGCCAAACCCAAGATTTCACCGCGCCTAAGTGTGAACGAGATACCATCTACTATGAACTTGCCTGCTCCTTCCCGGTGTGCCACGAACAGATCCGAGACTTCTAGGGCGGGTTCTTCCTGCAGATCCTGGCGCTCCGCTGCTTCTGCCACAACATCTCTGCCAACCATCCATTTGACGAGCTCATCCGGAGCCAACTCGCGCGTGAGCGCAGTACCCACGAGTTTACCATCTCGAAGCACGGTTATGCGATCCGCGAGCGTGTAGATCTCCTCCATCTTGTGTGTGATGTAGATAATCGCCTTCCCCTCTGAGCGAAGAGCGACGATTCGGTTGAATAGAATGCCGGCTTCGTGTTCGTTCAGAGCGCTGGTGGGTTCGTCCAATACCAGGACGCTGGCGTCGCGCGCCAATGCTCTTCCTATTTCCAGCAGCTGTTGGATCGAGAGAGGTAGGTCTTCGACCAGGGTGCGGGGCGTTACGTCGAGTTCGAGGTTTTCCAGTATCCGCTTGGCCTCGGCCTCTTGCGATTCGAATTCAATGAACCCGAACCTTCCGGTCATCTCTCGACCAAGAAAGAGATTGTCCGCAACGCTCATTGAGGGAACGAGCGAAAGCTCTTGGTGAATGGTGGCGATACCTGCGCGTGCTGCTTCAATGGGATGAGCGAAGTGCTGTGGTTTTCCACAAACCGTCAACGCACCCGAGAAATCGTCGTAGACACCAGATAGGATTTTGATCAGAGTGCTCTTGCCTGCTCCATTCTCTCCAGCCAGTGCACAGACTTCGCCCGGTTGGACGTCGAAGTCGACCCCGTGCAAGACTTCAACAGGTCCGAACGCCTTGCGAATGTCGCGCATGGCGACGAGCGGTTCGATGCAGCCTAGCTCTCCATCGGGACCAAGCGGTGCAATGGAACAAGCAGGACCAGCTTCTTCGCTATCTCGGCTCATCGATGAACGCCTCCCTGTCAACTCGCATTTCCCGAACCGACCCATCCTCGAACATCACACGAAGAAGGCGTGATCCCTCCGCCTCATTCGTTAGCCTCCATCCCTGCTCGGAGCGACTAACCTCGATTGCATCGATGCCAAATGCGCGTCCACGTTCACGATCGATGTACACGTGCCCAAAGTGGTCGACTAAACGCATTGCGGCTTCCGCTGCCGCACCGTTGCCCCAGTCGTAAATGGTGAAGACACCCATGCCTTCACCCTCTGCACTCGTTCGACCACCGTGGCCGTAGTTCTCCATGGTGAATCCGTAGTCAGCTGGACCAAACCACGGATACACCCTCTCCCACATCTCCTTCACGACCGGGTTTTCGGGGCAATACATCATGATAAAACCCGACTTCAATGCGCTCACACCACGCTCGAAATAGTC
>CAYTDU010000041.1:0-16283 GCA_964436395.1 uncultured Gemmatimonadaceae bacterium
GGAGATCGCTGGGGATTCTGTGCTCATCGCGCTATCTCCCGCCACTGCTCACACACCAAACGCGCGTTTGAGAGTGGAGCAGCTGGCCGTCGTGGACGGTGTCGGCACGTTCGCCCCAACAGACGGTTTGCCCGTTGAACGTGGTGCCTATGTCATCACGCTGAGCGATACAATTACCGAAGTAGTATTGGAGCTGAGATGACTTTTCTTCTTATTCTTCCAAGATCTTCAGAGGTGCCGCCGTGTCCAAGATGAAAATCCCCAACCGTCTGCCCAACCGCAGGGACTTCCTCAAGACCACCGGCGCTATCACCGCCGGAACGGCCCTCTTTCCATTCCTGGGGTGCCGGCCGGCGGGGGGGGCCCTGGCCGACGCACGGGCCGCGGCCGAGGCCGGTTGGATGGTCCGTCCCTTCCGAATGGACAGGGTGAGCCTGGGAGGCGGGATTTTCAGTGAAAAACGCGACCGGATGCTCAACTATGCCCGAAACTATGGGAGCGACACGGACGTCTACGCCGGCCCCGACCGCTTGTTGAGCATCTTCCGGGCAAATGCGGGCCTCGATACACAAGGGGCAGAGCCGGTTGGGAGTTGGGAGAACGCCACCGGTTACCTGCGGGGCCACTACGCCGGGCACTTCATGAGCATGCTGGCTCAGGCCTACGCCAGCACCGGTGAGGCGGTCTACAAAGAGAAGCTCGACTACATGGTCGCGGCGTTGGCCGAATGCCAGGAGGCGCTGGCCGCCGCCGCTCGACTCCCGACGCCCAGAGTCGATGGGCGGTTCGGGTCGGCCCTGAACCTCTCCGGATCTCCGATCGGCCTGGCGGAACATGTGCGCCTTCCGGAGGGGCTCGTCAGCGGCCTGAACGACTTCACCATCGCCCTCTGGATCAAGCCGTCCGTGTACGATCGGTCGGCTATCATAGATCCCAGGGTTGACTCAGGGAGAGACACGGCCGAGCTCACTAACCACTCGGCGGTGTTCAGCTTCGGCAGCCCCAACCCTGAGTACGCCGAGCCTCCCCTGGCTCATATGTTCTTGACCGTTCGGGTTTCCAATGAACATCCGGTGCCCAGGTTCGCGATCACGACCACAGGCGAGGAGGGAGAGCAAAGGCTGGATGGGGCCGAACCGCTCCCCATGAACGAGTGGACCCACATCGCTGTCACAAAATCGGGGAACGATGGCGTCCTCTTCGTCAACGGGGTCCCGGTGGCATCGAACCCCAACATGACTCTCAGCCCGGCAGATCTGGGAGTGACCACGGGAAACTGGCTCGGCCGTCACCAATTCCCTCAACGCACCGTCTCCTACCTGAAAGGAGCTTTGGACGAGTTCCAGATCTACGGGAAAGCGCTGAGTGAGGAAGAAATGAGTTCCCCGTCTTCCACGTCCGAAGGGATTGCAGGGGTGCCCGACGTGGCCTGGTACCGCTTCGACGAGGAGAACGGACCCACAGCCGTCGACTCGTCCGGTAACGGTCGGGACGCTCAGGTGATCGCACCCACCGACGGGCGACGTCATCCGGGATTCTTATCGGCCTACCCCGAGACCCAATTCATCCGGCTCGAGGAGTTCGCGAGATACGACAGAGGTTGGCAGGGAATCTGGGCGCCCTACTACACGCTTCACAAGATCATGGCAGGCCTCATCGATGCCCACGTACACACCGGCAACGAGCAGGCGCTGAACATTCTCGTCGGCATCGGCGACTGGGTACACAGCCGTCTCGCGCCCCTGAGCTCCGAACAGCTCGATCGCATGTGGGACATCTACATCGCGGGAGAGTACGGCGGTGTGCACGAGAGCTTCGCCAGCCTCCACGCCCTGCGCCCCGACCGCAGAGAGTATCTCGAAATAGCGAGGCTCTTCGACAATCGGAACCTCCTTCCCTCCACGACGGCCAACGAGGACATCCTAGATGGACTGCACGGCAACCAACACATTCCACAATTCATCGGTTACCTACGCATCTTCGAACAGGGGCACGACGAGGCCTACTTCCAGGCCGCCGAGAATTTCTGGGGGATGATCGTTCCGCACCGGACGTACAGCCACGGAGGGTTGGGGGTTGGGGAGATGTTGAAGACCCGGGACGTTATCGCCGGATCGTTGTTCGACGAGCGGAACCATGCGGAGACCTGTTGTCTCTACAACATGCTGAAGCTCAGCCGGAACCTGTTCTTCCACGAGGCGGATCCGAAGTACATGGACTACTACGAGCTGGGTCTCTTCAACCAGATACTCGGCTCCCGGAGGGACATGGACAGCGCCGAGAGCCCCGAGGTCACATACTTCGTGCCCGTGCAGCCGGGCCAGCAGCGGAGGTACGGGAATATCGGAACTTGCTGCGGGGGGACGGGGCTGGAGAACCACACGAAATATCAGGACTCCATCTACTTCCGCTCCGTGGACGACTCGGCCCTGTTTGTGAACCTCTACATCTCCTCCACCCTCCACTGGCCGGAGAAGGGGTTCACTATCACCCAGGAGAGCCGGTTCCCCGAGGAGGGGGCGACCACCTTGACCGTGGAAGGAAGCGGGACTTTGGACCTCCGGCTCCGAGTCCCGTCGTGGGTCGAAAGGGGTTTCTTCGTTCGCATCAACGGGGAAGAACAGGAGATCGACACGATCCCCGGGACCTACTTACACCTGAGCCGGAACTGGGCATCGGGTGACCGGATCGAGATCGAGATGCCCTTCAGCTTCCGCGTGGAGGGAACCATCGACGATCCCACGGTTCAATCCCTCTACTACGGCCCCATCTTGCTGGCGGCCCAGGCCGACCCGGTTGGCGAAGATCTCGAATCGGGGCTCCTGGACGTGAGCTTCTATCGACACCTGAAGCTCGACGGGGATCTGGCCGGAGCCATTACCGCCACCGACCGGCCTCTCCACTTCACTACCAACGGTCTGAGCCTGGCGCCCTTTTTCGTGGCCGATCCGGTTTCGGGGACGACTCCGCAGGAAGAGCCGGAGGAAGGGGAGGAGCAACGAAGGATACGTCGGGGTCCACCGACCCAACCGTACCATATCTATCTGCGGCGCCGGGAGCCCGGCATCGTCTTCGGCTCGCAGGACTCCCGCGTTTCGAACTACGCCGGACCCGACGGCCGCACGTTTCTGGACACCGTTTGGGGCGAAGCGCCCTTTCAAACCCATGAGGCGTTCGTTGCCACGGTGGAGCGGATCGCGGGTGAGTGGGGAGCGCGGGGCACGTTCCCCGACGCTCAACGGGACGCCATCATCGACGCAGCCCGTACGGCGGAAGGGGATCTCTGAGTTTAAACGACTGTGATCCTTTACGGCGGATCAGATCCGCAGAAAGATCCGCCGTTTGAACAACCAATTCACCAGGTACCAATCCATCCAGAGCACCACGAGTGCCGTGAAAAAGCCAACGAGCACATGACCTCCCCATCCCAGGATCCACTCGGTGAACGGGTGCACGATCTCGGTGAACCAGTCGTTGCCCCCCAAGTGCGAGAACAAATAGATGAACAGTGGGTTCATCCCGAACACGATCGCGAATTGGGCCCAACGCCTCTTTCCCTTGACGTCGATGATCCAGTACGACAGCGCCAGCGAAATCAGACACCAGCCGCCGGTGACAATCACGAACGAAGTCGTGCAGATCCTCTTGATTATAGGCGTAACGGGATTCAAACCATATCCCACAACCAACCCGATTGCTCCAGCAATGAACAGGATCTTGAGCTTCTCGGCTGAAGTCCGTTCGCTCATCAGGAGATAGCCGGCCAACACGCCCCAGATCGTGTGCGCCGCAGTGGGCACTGCATTTACCGCCACCCAATGCCCTCCCGAAAGCTTGCCCATCAGAAGCATGTCCATCCAGGAACCGAAGTTGTGCTCCGGCGTGAACGGTTGATCGAAACCGGCGACCGGCCAGAATCGGTACAACAGTTCCGTCAACACGAGCAACCCGACGGTCCACAACAGCTGTGCACGGATGCTTCTTCGCATCAAAAGGAATGCGAGGAAATAAGTGAACGAAAGCTGCGCCAGGACATTCCAGAGTTCGAACACCATGTGGCCGGCTGCGACTATGTACAATCCCACACCCAGACCCAGCAACACCAACGCTCTTACGGCAGCATGACGGAAGGTGTCGGCATAGTTGTCGCCTCTCTCCCATCGTCGTGTGAACGAGAAAGGCATCGCCACGCCCACGATGAACATGAAGAAAGGCTGCACGAGATCCCAGGGGCGGAGGCCGTTCCACGGGTGATGTGTGAATTGGGTAGCGACCGCGCTGATCCAAGTCCCTTCCAACTCGGGTACCAGCAGCGACTCGTAAACGAGTGCACCCTCGGCAACTAGCAGGAACATCGTAATACCACGGAAGAAGTCGAGAGATGCCAGTCGCCTTTCTACCACCTTAGAGTCCGCTTGAGTCTTCCCCATGCGTTCTGCTCCGTTCGAGGTGAATTCAGCTGCCGACGAGCGGGACGGTCTGCCGGCGCAGGGCAAGGATAGGGCCACTGTACGCCTTATTCAAGCACTGGGTGTTGACAGAGCTTCAAACTCCGTTGGGTCAACTGTGCAGATGCGATTTCCGGAATTGACTCTATATTCTCGGGGTACCTCACTGGAAGACACCATGGTCGGACGACTCACCCTTCTGTGTTGCACATTTGCTATGTTGAGTTGCTCTAGTACTCCGGATTACACCACCCTTCCCAAGATGGATGCCCACGTTCACATAGACACGTACGAGCCCGACTTCGCTCTGCTGGCCGGAGAGAAGGGCTTTCGTCTGATGACGTTGGTGACGCGATCCTCCCCACAAGAGCACATCGATCGAGAGTTCGCTTGGGCGAGCGCCCAACAGGAGACGTTTCCGCATACCGTCTCTTTTGCGACGACGATCTCCATGGATGATTGGTCCGATCAGGACTGGCAGCAGAACACCATTGCCAGACTAGAACAGGACTTCGAGAACGGGGCGATCGCGGTAAAGGTGTGGAAGGACATCGGAATGACGTTCCGCGACAGCGACAGCTCGTTCATCATGATTGACAACCCGCGGTTCGATCCGATTCTCGACTACATCGCTCTGCAGAACAAGCCCGTCATTGGGCACCTGGGCGAACCGCGCAACTGTTGGCTGCCGATCGATTCAATGACGGTACCGGGTGATAGCAGCTACTTCACAGACAATCCCCAGTACCACATGTACCTGCACCCGAATTTCCCGTCGTATGAAGATCAGATAAACGCGCGTGACAACATGCTGGCAAAGCACCCTGATCTGGTGTTTGTCGGAGCGCATCTTGGCAGCCCGGAATGGAGCGTCGCCGAACTAGCAGAGCGTCTCGACCGGTTCCCTAACATGGCGGTCGATATGGCTGCCCGGATCGTACATCTCCAAATCCAGGATCGCGAAATCGTCCGGGAATTCTTGATTGACTATCAGGATCGTATCCTATACGGCACCGACGCCGTCGTGACCGAGGGTACGGTAAACCTCGACTGGATAGCGGAGCAATGGCACCGTGATTGGCTCTACTTGACGACGGACTCCGTTCTCGTTTCCCCGGATGTGCGAGAGCCGTTTGAAGGACTCGAGCTACCCGTTTCTGTGCTGAGGAAGATCTACTATCAGAATGCGAAGGATTGGCTGGGCATCTAGCCGAATATGTGCACCGCCCGTACCTTGGCAGCGCAAACACGTGTTGCGCAGTCAGGATTCGTCTGGAGGCAGATTATGCTGCGGATTACGCCCTCGACATCGCTGGCGGCGGTGGTGTTCTGTTGCTGCGCCGTTATTGGGCCTCAACGGCTTGCCGGCCAGGTGTACGAGCCGACCTGGGAGTCACTGGACAGTCGGCCCATTCCAGAATGGTTCGGCAACGACAAGTTCGGCATCTTCATCCACTGGGGCGTGTATTCGGTTCCTGCATGGATCAGAGTCACCGAAGGACGTTACGCCTCGTACGCAGAATGGTATTACGCCCGCGTGATGGGTGAGCTGAAAGGCGATGAAGACTTCCACGAACGGACGTTCGGCGAGGGTTTCGAGTACCGAGACTTCGCACCGATGTTCACCGCCGAACTCTTCGATCCTGACTTCTGGGCCAGCCTCTTCGCCGAATCTGGCGCGCGGTACGTCGTGCTCACCAGCAAACATCACGACGGCTACTGCCTTTGGCCTACCTCGAGCCCTTACAAAAAGAACTGGAACAGCATGGATGTAGGGCCGAGACGCGATCTGCTCGGCGAACTCACTGAGGCAGTACGGGCGCAGGGCCTTCGCATGGGGCTCTACTACTCACTCATCGAATGGGAAACCAACCGGACCCACCGCACTCCGAGCGGACGGTACATCCCGCAGGAAGCCATGGATCGCTATGGGATTCCCATTGATCATTACGTCGACGATCACGTACTTCCACAGCTCCGCGAACTGGTGACGCATTATCAGCCAGCCCTCATATTCTCTGACGCCGGCGAGTGGGACGAAGACGAGGAGTTTTGGAAGACCAAGGAATTTCTAGCCTGGCTCTACAACAACGCTCCGAACAAGGATGAAGTGGTGGTGAATGATCGCTGGGCTAGGGGCATGCCCGGGCACCACGGAGACTACTACTCGAGCGAGTACCAGGACGCCGAAGGCGTCGGTTTGAATCACCCGTGGGAGGAAAGCCGCGGGATGGGACGCTCCTACGGATACAATCGGGCCGAGAACATCAACCACTATCGCACGTCAAAAGAGCTGGTGCATGAACTGATAGATGTGGTGAGTCGGGGCGGCAACTTGCTCCTCAACGTCGGTCCCACTGCCGATGGCAGGATTCCGGTGATCATGCAACAACGGCTTCGGGACATCGGTGGATGGTTGCGCATCAACGGCGAAGCCATTTACGGAACGGGATCCTGGAAAGGGAGTCGACATGAGTTTTCCGGCGAGGGCCTCCCCTTGACCATTCGGTTCACTCGCAAAGGCTCGGATCTATACGTGCATCTTCTCGAGTGGCCTGAAGACGACGTCCGCATTCAGGGACTCGGCTGGACCGAAAACGTCGAGGTCGAACTGCTGGGGTTTGACGGGGAAATTGAATCCCATGCGGAAGACGGCTCTCTTGTGATCGTTCCGCCCCTCATGTCGCCGAGTCAGGTACCGAGCACGTACGCCTACGTGTTCAAGATCGGCACGGTTTTGCGGTGAAACGCAGTTGAAGAGGATCTACTCGATGAGTCTCTTTGTTCGCACAACCAGTTATCTGATAGTTGCCTTGGTTCTTTCGGGTTGCGCAGCCGAACCGTCGGGCGAAGAACCCAGGGAAGCTTCTCGAACCATAAACGTCCCTGCCCTGCTCGAGGAGATGGTAAACCTCGAGAACCTCGCCCGACGTCCTGTACCGTTCTACACCTCTGCCCAGGCTAGCAGCTACAGTCGTGACAGCCACAACGGTGGAGACGACTGGTTCGCGAACGACGACCGGGGCCACTACGTACGAACTGACACGATCGACGGGCGCACCGAGCACGTGCTGACCGACCTCGCGGGCCCAGGTACGCTAACCCGATTCTGGACGGCGAATCCCACGAGGGAAAACACCACGAGGTTCTACTTCGACGGCGAGGCTTCACCGAGCATCGAGGTCCCGTTCGCCGACCTGTTCACTGGCGAACTCCCACCATTCGACTCGGTTTTCTCTTACATCAGCGGCACCGGCGGCAACGTCTACTATCCGATCCCCTACGCCAACTCATTGAAGATCACCGTCGAAGAAGAGGACGAACCTCTCAGCCTCTACTACGAGATCGGTTATCGGACCTATGAAGGGGGCGCAAACGTCGAAACGTTCGACATGCAAAACGCGGCTGCATGGGCCGACGTGCAGGCGCGCGTGGCAGCCGACCTGATCGATCCACAACCGGCAACCGCACCGGAGGGATCGGAGCGGATCGTAGAGACAGCGACGATTGAACCCGGGGAAACATTCTCGCTACCGCGTGTGCGCGGTGAGAAAGCGGTCTACGAATTCTCGGCTCGTGTAAACAACACGCATGAGAACCAGGTGTGGGTCGATCCTTATCGCGCACACAACGCGTACCGGTTCCTGCTGCTGGGAATCGAATTCGACGGCGAACCGAGCGTGCTCGTACCGCTGGGTGAATTCTTCGGCTCGGGCCCAGGCATCAACCCGTACGAGAACCTGCTGTGTACTGTCGACGAAGACGGCTCGATGACGAGCCGACTATTGATGCCGTTCCGCAGTTCGATGGATCTCGAGTTAACAAACACCGGAACTGTTCCCTATAAAGTGGAATTGAATCTTCACGTTGGGTCGCGCGAGTGGACGCGACGCGACTACCACCTGCGGGCTCAGTGGGGATCAATCACCCGCGAGGCATGGCCGCATTTCGATGTCACTTTCCTCAATACGACGGGTGAAGGCAAGCTCGTAGGTAGCGTCTACAACCTCGCCAATCCTGTGCTGGTTTGGTGGGGTGAGGGTGACCAGAAGATCTGGATCGACGGCGAGGACTTTCCGAGCACCTTTGGAACGGGAACCGAGGACGACTACGGGTACGCCTACGGATACAACGGGCGGTTCGTTCGCCCATTCCATGCACAGACGCGCGTAGACGGACCATGGAGCGGCGGGCACATCAGCCTGAATCGCTGGTACATCCTGGATGCCTTCCCCTACACCTCGGCGATACGGTTCAACCAGGAAATCTGGGCGTGGATGCCTAGCCACCCAACCTGGGAGCAGGTGGCCTATTGGTATGCCCGGCCGGATACGCCGGGGCCGCGTGATGTCGAATATGCGACGCTCGCACCTAGGGACCTCGGCATCCGCGAGAACATGGTCGATCCCTTTGAGGGCGAAAGCCTCCGTTTCACCGCACGAGGTGGCACTGCGGGCACAGAGCGCCTGGCGAACTGCGCGGGTGCTCATCACCTGGTGTGGCGCGATGCCACTCCGGGCGACAGGCTCGTGGTGAGATTCGAGATTCCGGAAGCAGGCCGGTATTCAGTTGAACTAAACCTGGCGCAAATGCCGGAGTACGGGCGACACCGAATCACAGTGAATGGTGAGACGGCCTCCGAAGAGATCGATTCCTACTCGGCGGAACTCTACTGGCAGCAAGCCATGCTGGGCGTGTTTGATCTGGTTGAAGGAGTGAATACGCTCGAGGTGGAAACGCTGGAGCCGAATCCCGCTGCGTCTGCAGGTAACCTGTTCGGGTTGGACTACATCTTCCTGATCAAACAGTGAGCAGTGTCATGAACCGAATCACGCCTTTGTTGCTTCCACTTATCGTTGTGTTGCTCTTGCCGTTGAATCTCGACTGCCAGCAAGGCGCGCAGAATGCGGGTTTCATCGAGGAACTACGCCAGCTGCATCATGTCGAACTACTCCCGGCTTACCGAACGGGCTCGACTGTAGCCCAGGTTTCCAGCTACGACACAACCGGTGGCAACAACGACGGGTTCGGAGGCCTATATTCGTTCGTTCGAAGAGAAGGCGACAACTTGGTAATCGCCGATCTCGAGGGCCCAGGTGTGGTGCACCGCATTTGGACGCCGACCCCGACCGATAGTATGATTGCGTTCTTCTTCGACGGCGAACCAACGCCCCGCCTCCGGCTTAGGTTCATCGACTTGTTCTCTGGCGAATTTGAACCTTTCGTAAAACCGGTGGTCGGAAATGAGGTGGGCGGATACTACTGCTACGTCCCGATCCCCTACGCCAGATCGGTGAAGATCGTGTACGAGGGCACGGACATTCGGTTCCACCAGATCCAATATCGGAAATACCCGGAAGGAACCGAAATACGGAGCCTCGAGACTCCGCTGTCCGCGGGAGAACGATTGGAGCTGGACCGCGTAGTTGAGTTCTGGAGTGACCCCGGTGACCGGCCTTGGGCGGAAGGCTCGGTGAGTATGGTGGAGAGAGCTTTCACTCTAAAACCGGGGGCGGAGGCGGAGCTGTTTCAATCGTACGAAGGCGGACGCGTCGTCGGTATCGAGTTGGAGCGTGACGCCGGCGCACCGGCCTGGGGAAGAGGGCTGCTGATTGCAGCGAACTGGGATGGAAGCACAGAGCCCGCCATCAGAGCGCCTATCGGAGATTTTTTCGGCTACGCCTACGGTACACCCGCGGCGCAGAGTCTGCTCGTGGGCTCCGCGTCCGGACGCGACTACTGCTATCTGCCGATGCCGTTTGACCGATCTGCCTCTATTCGCCTTCAAGACGTTCGAGCGGAGGGCCGCCCCGTTTCAGGAATCGCACGCGTGTTCTACTCCGACTCTCCCCGAGATCCCTCACGGGAAGGAAGACTCTACGCCGCGTGGCGGCGCGAGATAGAACCCGCCGAGGGCGAACCGTATCTACTGCTCCATGCGGAGGGACGCGGCCATCACGTGGGTACGTTCCTGCAATCACAGGGTCTGGAACCAGGCATGACCGTTTTCTTCGAGGGAGACGATATCACGACGATCGACGGCGAGATGCGGCTGCACGGGACCGGATCGGAAGACTACTTCAACGGCGGATGGTACGCATTGCTCGATAGGTGGGAACGCGGTGTGAGTCTGCCAATTCACGGCGCACTCGACTACAACCTGCCGATGTCGCGCACCGGTGGGTACCGCTTCTACCTGGCCGATAAGGTTTCATTCGAGCAAGAATACAATCTCACTATCGAGCACGGCCCTGTGGGGAATGCCGTCGCCGTCGACTACACCTCGGTTGCGTTTTACTACGGCGATTCGCCGCCACAGAATGTCGTTGAACCCGCGACCGTCATGCAAACACAGAGAGGTCCGACAGAGCACCATTTCTTCCCCCAGCTCCTGTCGATGTCGCTGCGCCGCGGTACGACGATCGACTATTCTGAGGGGCGGATCACGATCGAAGCACCTGAGAGCGGCCTAGTGCGGATCGATGTGAGCGATGTTCCGCCAGGCGAGTACACTGCCCTACTATCCTATGAACGCGGACCTGAGGGAGGGAAATTCTCGCTATGGCGCCGGCAGCATCAGGTGTCGGACTGGATCAACTCGTATGCCGACTCCGTCGTTCTAGTTGAGCGCGCTGAGATGGGTGATCTGTTTTTAACCGATCAGGTGCGGAGCGTCACGATCCGAACCAGGCCAAGCGATGGACATCAGTTATTCCGGTTCCACCGCCTGATCCTGGTTGAAAAGGAGCGCTAGAAGAGACTTCACTCGTTGCGGACCAAAGAAGTGTTCAGGTCAGCTGATAGCATTCAGCCGAGTTGCGCTAGCTTTTCCGAAATCAACCGAATGTGGCTGACCTCCTCCCTTATCACGGATTTCACATTGCCTTTGGTGAGATCCTGCGACAACACCATGTCGAGGGACGTGTAGAAAACCACCGAATCTCTCTCACGGGCCAAAGCGAATTCCAGAATTTCCTTGAGCGAGTTGTGTTTCTCGACAAACTCGGCGTGGTCCATTTCGATTGTAAACACATGCCTGCTAGCGACGGCCTGCAGATACAGCTCAACTTCCCCATAGGGGTCCCAAACGATGTCTTTCTCGCCGGCGTTCCGAACCCTGGCGTGTAGGTCCTTGAAGATCTTGATATGACCACGTTCCCAGTCAGCTAACTCGGTCAAGAGTTTCTTGGCGTCCTGATCGGTGGCCAATTCTGCAGCACGGCGGTAAAATGCCTCGCCATTCTTCTCTATATCGACAGCGATGGTGAAGATCTCGTCTACATTGAATTCCTGTGGCATTGTCTCTTTACCTTCCGGTAAATGTTGGTTCCAGTTCGATTTGAAACATACTGCGGCTTGCTCCCTCGCGCCTGACACTCCTAGGTCGTTGTCTTTGACATGACCCGGCCGCACCTCGTTACTAGTTGTTGTCCAATCCTTCAGGTCACGAACCCTGCGAAGACCTCGAGTCGCAGATCGACGAATGTATCGCCGCGCGACCTACCTGTTGTACTCCTCCACCCAGCTAGCGTGTTCGGTTGTGGCTCTCTCGCGCAACTCGGGATCCAAGAACAGACGCAACGCGGACGCAGCCATGACTTTTGCTGTTAGGATCAGGGATTGGTGACCCGCCTCGCTGATGGTGATGTCCGCATTCTCTTGGGAATGACCTGCAACCTCCTCGGGCAGTCCTTCAGTTCCGATGGACACGTGCGCGCCAGGTACAACGATCGTTCCAAAGCCTGTTTCCTCCCATTGCCTTGGCACTTTCCGTTCACCAATGTTGATGCCGCCGTAGTCGACGGCATATTGGAACACAATGTCGTTCAAGGTTCCCACCGAGATTCCCGGCTTGTACGCACCGTAGTGGTCGATATCGACGGTTGTGCCCGTCGCCAGCGCAGCACCCCTGGCCATGTTGTCCAGCTCTTCCACCTTCGCTGCAATCATCTCGCTGGCATGTCCGGGGTTCATGGAGCCTGTCGGTGTCTCATCGATGACGTGTCGAATCCACATCGTCGCTGACGCCGTGATCGGCACGATGTTCGGAGCCACACCGCCGTCGCTCACGATCCCGTGAAACCTGAACTGAGGCTCGGAGTGTTCCCGGATCATGTCCACGGAGTGGAACAGAAGGAGTACCGCGTCGAGTGCGCTCCGACCGTCCCAAGCACTCTGTGCATGCGCGGACTTGCCATGGAAGGTGTATTTCATCTGGCGTATATGGCGGGCCGCGAACCCGCCCGGATAGCGTAATGTCTCATTCGTTGTTCCGTGCGAGCGAAACATGAAGTCGATCCCATCCAAATAGCCTGAATTGGCCATTGCTGCCTTGGCGGGCGGTCCCACCTCTTCCGCAGGCGTTCCAACTACCCAGACACTGCCTGGCAGGTTCTCTTCTTCCATCACCTTGGCAAGCGCAATTGCGGCACCGATTCCGGTCGGGCCCTGCATGTTGTGCTGGCACCCGTGAAAGGGTGGATTCCCACGAAGCGCATCGTACTCGACGGCGAATCCGATGATTGGATGCTCATCCTTGCCCTTGTACTTCGCCTTGAAGGCGGTCGGAAGACCGGGAGGACCGTCATAGTCCTCCGGAAGGCCACCCACGATCTTGAACCGGTCGAAGTTGGAGTCGAGGCCGGGGACCCCCATATCCACCTCGAATCCGTGGCTGGTTAGCTCGTCCGTGAGTCTCCTCGCTGCTTCGAACTCGAGGAATCCAGACTCCGGATTGTGGTACATCCAATCGTTGATTTCCAAGAGGCGCGGAGCGAGCGCGTCGATCTCCGCATCTACGGCCTCTCTGAGTTGCGCATTCCGGTTCGACTCCTCCAGTATCACGCGGGCAACGTTCTCGGTTTGCGCCTGAGCGATCCAGACGGCGAGGAATACGAATCCAAACAAGAAAGAGACGGTTCTTCTTCCCAGCATATCTAACTCCTTCGCACTAGCAGCCGACTTCGGGAACACCTCACCCGCTGGCTACTGAGCTTGCTAATGATTACAGGAATCCGCTACGGTCGCAGCCAATTATGCGGCCCAGGAGAGAAGCTGTCTAGGGACCGCGAGGTAGGTGCATCAGTGACTGATGCAGCTGGCTGCGATTCGAGTTCCAGATCCTTATCAGAAGCCTCATAGCCAGTGCGCACGCTTCTAGACAAACAGCAATGGCAGGCCTGCAGACTAGTCACTCCGAGTGCCGTTGATCACCCGATTCTCGAGCTCTTCCACTCTATCGATCAAGACTTCCAGGACACTTACCTGATGGTCACCTTTGCTTGCACTGACGCTCACCTGATGATCGTCTCGGCTCTTGCTCAGTTCCACCTTCGTAGTGTCGTCGCGCTTCTTCCCTTGGTCGAGTACGCGGCCTGCGACTCCAACCACCGTTGCCGCCGACGGCACGTCCTTCACGACGACGGCACCTGCACCGATTCTGGCATTGTCTCCCACCTGTAGCGCTCCGAGCACCTTAGCCCCTCCACCGACGACGATCCTTTTACCCAGGGTGGGATGGCGCTTCTTTTTCTCTAGGCTCGTACCTCCGAGGGTAACTCCCTGATATAGTGTGACGTCGTCACCGATCTCCGTGGTCTCACCGATCACCACCCCCATACCGTGGTCAATGAAGAAACGCCTACCGATGGTAGCGCCTGGGTGGATCTCGATACCGGTCAACGCACGGTTGACGTGGCTCAGGAACCTCGCCAGGAAATAGAGATTCCACTTCCACAACCGATGCGCAAGCCGATGGAACCACACCGCGTGAAGTCCGGGGTAACAGAAGATCACCTCGGGAATGCTGCGCGCAGCGGGATCACAGCTAAAAACGGTTCGTACGTCCTCCGCCACGTGTTTGAAATACCACTTACTCCCGCGGGAGAGTTTCATTGAATCGGCGTTGCTGCTCGACGGCTGCGCGGATTCGTGTAAATAGCGATCAGCTCTATTGGGTGAAACATATTGTCTCGCTGTACCACTAACGGCGGTCATTTTCTCCTCCAGACGACTCAGCCACCATCTGCTGAGTCATCAAATTGAAAAAGTGGGGTCGACAGGTAGCGTTCCCCGGTGTCACAGAGAATCGTTACGATCATCTTGTCGGCGTTCTCCGGACGGTGCGCGACCTGTAGTGCGGCATAGACGTTGGCGCCAGCCGAGATTCCCACTAGCATCCCTTCGGTCCTTGCGAGTTGTCGCGCAGTCTCGAATGCGTCCTCATTGCTCACACAAATCACTTCGCTTAACGCCCGGGTATTGAGAATTCGTGGCACGAAGCCAGCTCCTATGCCTTGGATCTTGTGGGGACCGGCTTCGCCGCCCGAGAGCACCGGGGAGTCCTGCGGCTCCACCGCGATCGCCTCGAAGCCCTGCTTGCGCTGCTTCAAGACTTCCGCCACACCCGTTATCGTACCTCCGGTCCCGACACCTGCCACCAAGATGTCCACCTCCCCATCGGTGTCTTCCCAAATCTCCTCGGCCGTTGTCAGACGGTGAATCTCGGGGTTGGCGGGGTTCTCGAACTGCTGCAGGATGACTGCCGTCGGAATTGTCCCCGCAATGCTCTCTGCCTCGGCAATCGCACCAGCCATCCCCCTCTCACCCGGAGTGAGTACGACTTCGGCACCCAGCGCCCGCAGCAGATTACGCCGCTCAACAGTCATGGTGTCCGGCATGGTGAGGATCAGCCGGTATCCCTTGGCAGCGGCAACGAAAGCCAGGGCTATGCCGGTGTTACCGCTCGTGGGCTCGACCAGCACCGTTTCCCCTGGTTGGATCAATCCCCGATCCTCCGCCGATTTGACCATGTTGACGCCTATCCGGTCTTTGACGCTCGACAACGGATTGCAGAACTCGGCTTTGCCGAGCACTCGTCCGCCACCAGGCGGCGAGAGCCGTCGCAGTTCAATCAACGGGGTTTGGCCTACGGCCTCAGTTATGTCGCTCAAAATACGCCCCATTGTCAGATTACTCCTCCTAGTTTGCAGACCGCTGTGTCCTTGCACGACCGAAAAAAAAACCCGCGATTAATCAGCGCGGGCTTGGCTTCTTCTGCTGGATGTGTGGTTACCTATCGGATACGCTGCACACACCCGCCCGCGGCCTCGTGAGGGACCGGACAGCAACAACAAAAGCAACGAACGTTTGCAGACAGGGTGACCTCTCTGAAATAATTGGTAATTAGACTCCTATTACCCAATTAAACTAAGGAGTAATGTAGCTTGCAGTCAAGACATAGCCGTCTAACGCGAATATCTCGATCTTTCGAGGCAGGCTAGCTAGCCCGGCAGGGGAAATCCGCCCGGCTTCCTGCATCGCTATTGGGTGAGTGCACACGATATTGAGGAACTGAGACCAACTAGCGGAACAGCTCCGGACGGCGGTCCTTGAGGAAGCTGAATTCCTTCCTGATCCTGGCGACCTCCTTTGCGTCCACTTCGCCGGAACAGCACCCCTCCGACCCGGGTTCGACAGCTGCCAACTCCTCTCCTAGAGGATTCAGAAGGACTGAATCCCCAGTGTAAACCAGACCTTCTCCGCTTCCTGTCCGGTTCAGGCCCATAACATACGCCTGATTTTCAATGGCACGGGCCTTCAAGAGGATGGACCAGTGGAAACGACGAGATTCGGGCCAATTGGCGATCACACAGAAGAGGTCCGTGTTTACTGCAACCGCCCGAAAGGGCTCCGGGAAACGAAGATCGTAGCAGACTAGTGGAGTGACCCGAACACCCTCGACCTCGCTTGTCTCCACTGCATCCCCGGCCATGAAGTGCTCGTCTTCTCTTGCCAAGGTGAAAGGGTGGATCTTTCTGGAGTGGAGCACCTCCG
>CAYTDU010000042.1:0-15784 GCA_964436395.1 uncultured Gemmatimonadaceae bacterium
CGCTGAAGCAACGCCGAACGGGAGTGCGCTCAAGATCGCTCCCACGGTCAGATAAAAGCTGCCGACAAGTGCGGGGTAGATCCCCCCCTCGCTCATCAGCTTCCTGGGAAATTGCGTCAAGAACTCCCAACTGATGGCTTCGCTCCCTCTAGAAATCATGATGTACAGAATGAGGGCGAGGGCGAAGAACGACAGCGCACTTGTGAGCCCAAGGACAGAAAAAGCGATCGCCTGCACCACTTTCCGCGCCCGTCTGTTCTGCTCGGTCTTCGTGATCATTGTCCGTGCCTCCTCGCCAGCCGGCCGCGGAACCATTCAGCGATCCAGTTCATGCACAACGTGATGACCAGAAGCAGCGCACCGAGCGCGAATAGCGCGTGATAGTGTGTGCTTCCGAACGGCGTTTCCGCCATCTCCAGCGCGATCGTTGCCGTGAGTGTCCGAACCGGTTTGAGGAACGAGGCGGTCAGTTGTGCCGCGTTCCCGGAGATCATGAGCACGGCCATCGTTTCCCCGATCGCGCGGCCCATGCCGAGGATCGCCGCTCCGAGCAGTCCGGAAAATGCAGCGGGGAACGTCACGCGCCACATCGTCTGCCAACGCGTAGCCCCACACGCCATCGATGCCTCGCGATACGAGCTCGGAACGGCTGTCAGGGCGTCCTCGGAAAGACTGGCGACCGTCGGCAACGCCATGATGCCGAGAATGATCGATGCAGTGAGCGCCGTCATCCCCGTGGGAATGTTGAGCGTGGTTCGGATGAACGGGGCGACGATCATGAGACCCAAAAAACCGTACACGACAGATGGAATCCCAGCGAGAAGCTCTAGGACCGACTTGGCGACGTCCTTGACCCATCCCGGAGCGACCTCGGCGATGAACATCGCTGCGCCGTATCCGAGAGGAATAGCGACAATCAGTGCTCCAAGGGTTACCAGCCCCGATCCCGCGATCAGCGGCAGCACCCCAAACCGCAACGGCTCAATCGTCGGGAACCACTTCGTCCCGAAGAAGTCGGCCAGCGGCACGCTTCGGAACAGGGGCACGGCCTCCCGGAAGATAAAGAAGATGATCAGCCCGAGCGCCACCAGCGACACGCACGCCAGCGCGAAGAATACGGGCCGATCCCACCGTTCTTTGATCTGCTGAACAGCCCCTCGCCACCCCGCCCGAGACAACACACCAAGGTCAACGGGAAACTCGCTATTGCCCTTCTGCGCTTGCAACATCCCCCTGCGCCTCCTATGGATAGTACACACTAAGTATATATTTGCTCCAAATAATTTGCAAATAGTCGCGCAAATATACATACAGAAAGTTACGCCGCACGACGCGGCCTGTCCCGCCTCCAATGGCGAGCACCTGACCCATCGGGGCCAGGATCCAGTGGATCCTTCTCTACAGTCAGTTTGATCGTTTGACTACTCACCGAGAATGCGAATCGGCGCGTAGCCGATCTCCTGAACTATCCGCTGTCCTGCATCGGAAAGCACAAACAGGATGACATCGAGAACCGCACCCGGGTTCGGAAAGCCGCTCGTCGACATGAACAGCGGCCGGGCGATCGGGTAGGTGTAGTTGAGCGCCGTCTCCAGCGTCGCGGCCTTTCCTCCGACCGTCAGCTGCTTGTGGTTCGGCGTTACGTAGGCAAGACCAACGTATCCGATCGCGCTGGGGTTCTGAGCGACGTGATCGGCTACGGCTGCGTTGGCAGGGAGTGCTGCCACGCTTGTGGCCGGATCGGCCCCACTCACAACCAGATTCTCCCAGGTCTCGAACGTACCCGACGCGCTGTCGCGGCCGACCGGAACAATCTTCGCACCGGGAACCGGGAAGTTGGCATCAAGCTGCACCCAGTGAGTGACTTCACCGGTGAAGATCGCCTTCAGCTGATCGAGCGTGAGATCGGCAATTGGATTTGACGGATGGACGATCACCGCGATGGCATCGTTTGCCACGTGGAACGTAAACGGAAAAACGCTGTTTTCCACTGCCCTCGCATACTCCTTCCCCTTCATCGGGCGGGAGTGATCGGCGATGTCGGTCGTCCCATCGATCAGCGAAGCGACGCCGACGCTCGACCCACCACCCGATACCTCGATCTCGTACTTGTCCGCCAGGGCTTCCGCAACGGCTTGTGCAATCGGAAGCACCGTGGTGGACCCCGTTATCGTGACTTTCGCCGCGGACGCGGCGAGTCCAAGGCCCAGCAGGCTGAGCCCAACCAACGCAACCAGCAACCCTCGTCGTCGTGTCACAGGTTACCACCCTCCTTAATATATATTTAGTTGGCGATTTATATATTATTTGCGCGATCAATACAACTCCGCGAACCTGTCTTCGTCACTCTATCACCAACCAGAATAGGAAACGCGGTAGTGTCCCCACAGGGTTTGGGTCACAGTTCACCTCTCTGGAAGAGACAGGTTTCTGGTGGTGTAGAAATCGTACTTCCCGGCCGCTTTTCGCCAGAGTCGGGATCCGCCTCGCCTTGCATCTGTAACAGAAGAAAAGGTGTTCGTGCTTCTGTGCGACTCCAAGGTCGTTCAGCAACACTGAGCACGGAGTGGTTATTTCTGGTCAACCCGTGCGCGACGCAAAAAGATCGTTTACCCTTCTGTTGATGAGAGACGCGCTGAAGGAGTTGCTTGCGGCCACAGGGCCATTGATCGATTTGGCGATCGAAGAGGACATCGGCTCGGGCGATGTCACCAGCCAGGCCATACTGGACGCAAACACCGAGGGGATAGGTTGCATTGCCAGTAAATCGGCGGGCGTCGTCGCCGGTTTGCCGATCGCAGAGGCGGTCTTTCATCGTGTCGATCCGAGCGCCCGGTTCGTGAGGCACGTTGACGATGGCCAGGAGGTTGTCCCCGGTGAAGTCATCGCTGAGGCGACCGGGCCGGTCCGATCGTTGCTTTCCGCTGAGCGAATGGTGCTTAACTTCCTGCAGCGGCTATCCGGGATCGCCACGCTGACTCGGTGTTTCGTGGACGCCGTGGCCACAACGAACACACGGATTCTCGACACCCGAAAGACTGTCCCCGGCTACAGGATCCTCGATAAGTACGCGGTGCGGATGGGGGGCGGACACAATCATCGCATGTCCCTTTCAGATATAATCCTCATTAAAGATAACCACATCGAAGCGACAGAAAGGATCACCACCGCAGTGGAGCAAGCCCGAAAGAGACATCCCGGACTTCCCATTGAAGTCGAAGTACGCAACCTGAATCAGTTGGAGGAGGCACTCCGGGTATCGCCCCCGCTGACGCGCATCCTGCTTGACAACATGGATCTTAAGACGATGCACAAGGCCGTTCTAGTCGCGGGGGGACGTGTGCCGCTGGAAGCCTCCGGGAACGTGACGTTGGAGAATGTGGCTGCGATCGCGCAGACGGGCGTGGATTTCATCTCAGTAGGGGCACTCACCCACTCCACCCCCGCGCTTGACCTGTCCATGACCCTGTGCCGTGGCAGGTCTCAACAGAGGAGGAGGGACCTGCACGCTCGCATCAAAGAAGCGAAGAAAATACTTGGGAAAGGCTTGGTTATCCTTGGACACCACTACCAACGCGACGAGGTGATTGCGCACGCTGATTTCCGCGGCGATTCTCTCGAGCTTGCCCGAAGCGCCTGCGAGACGGACGCGGAGTTCATCGTCTTCTGTGGGGTTCGATTCATGGCCGAGGTGGCAGCGATTCTCGCCAAGCCCGGCCAACACGTCTTGATCCCCGATGATGCGGCCGGCTGTTATCTGGCAGACACAGCACACATCGATACTGTCCGGGCCGCTTGGGATCAGCTGACGGCCGCCTTCGGCGACGCATACGATGAAGTGATGCCCATCGTCTATGTCAATTCAAGCGCGGCCCTCAAGGCGTTCGCTGGAAAGCACGGAGGAGTGGTCTGCACCTCTGGAAACGCGGAGAAGATCCTTCGCTGGGCGCTGACGCAGCGCCCCCGGGTCTTTTTCCTTCCCGATCAGCATCTCGGACGCAATGCCGCCGAAAGATTGGGCTTCGCGTCGCGCGAGATCCACCTTTGGGATCTAGGCCAACCTCCTGATCCAACCGCTATAACACAGGCAAAGGTGATCCTCTGGCCGGGAGCGTGCAGCGTCCATCGACGGTTCTACCCGGAGCACGTGCAAACTGTGCGGGCCAAGCGTCCTGGGATTCGCGTTCTCGTGCATCCGGAGTGTTCGGCCGCAGTGGTCGACCTTGCAGATGCTATCGGATCGACCTCACAAATCATCGAACAAGTGGACGCCGCGAAAGCGGGGACAACGTGGGCCATAGGAACGGAGTTCCGCTTCGTAAAACGGCTGCAAAGCAAGTATCTAGAGCAAACGATCCTCCCCCTGGCCGATCCGGCTCCGGTTTGTAGGACGATGAGCCAGATCACACTGGAGAATCTGGCTTCTACGCTCGAATTGCTAGCACAAGCCAATCTACGCGATGAGATCACCGTGGACGCGGAGACTGCCCGCTGGGCGAAGGTGGCAATTGAGGGAATGCTGGCCTTGTAGCACCCTACCGCGTTCTTATCTCCGAGCCGTAGTGAGCCGCTCTATCTTGCTGGTACAGTTCTTTGAAGACTCTTTCGAGCTTTGATACTATTTTGTCAAATTACTGAGCTCCATGGAGGTCCAGATGTGCAAGAGGTCCCTGATTGCCTTAGCCATCCTGGCGGTCACCGCAGTTTTTCTCGTACATGGAAGTGCAAAGGTGGTGATAGCGATCCCCGACGAGCCGCCGAGCCTTGATCCGACGACCAATGCATCGGCAGCGATCGACCAGGTCCTCAACCAAAACGTGTACGAGGGCCTGGTGAAAGTCACTCCTACCGGCGAGATCGAAGCGGCCCTTGCCGAATCGTTTGAGGTCTCTCCTGACGGTCAGACCTACACGTTTCATCTTCGCCAAGGGGTAACCTTCCACAATGGAGCCCCCTTCACCGCAAGCGATGTCGTCGCCACCTTTGAGCGAGACATGGATCCGGTCACCGGACATCCGCATCCGGAGTACTATGCCCACATCGAGCAAATCGAAACGCCGGATTCGTACACGGTCATCTTTCGCATGGCTGAGACCGACGCTGCCTTCTTGTCCCTGCTCGCGCTGGGAGACTCGGTGATCCTTCCCAAGAGAATCCCCGAGGACCTCGCCCACCATCCGGTGGGGACCGGTCCGTTCCAGTTTAGTGAGTGGGTCGTCGGCGATCGCTTGCGCCTAGAACGATACCCGGACTACTACCACGAGGGTGTTCCGCTGTTGGAAGAAGTCACTTTCCGGTTTATCCCTGATTTCGCTTCCGCACTGGCGGCTCTGCTTGCCGGCGACGTAGACGTGATTGCCAAGGTACCGGCAGAGATCGCGCTTTCCGTTGAGGGCGATCAGCGGTTTCAGACCGTTGCCGGTCCGCAGAACCTTGTCCAGATCATGGCGATCAACAACGCCCGCGAGCCGTTCTCCGACCTGCGCGTACGACAAGCAGTCGCCCACGCGCTCGACCGGGCAACCATCATCGAGGGAACGATGTTTGGGTACGGAATTCCGATCGGTTCCCATCTCACTCCGGCCAGTCCGTACTACGTCGATCTGACCGGGCTCTACCCGTACGACGTGGAGGAGGCGCAACGGCTCCTCGCCGCGGCTGGGTTCCCGAATGGCTTCACCGCAACGTTGATGCTGCCTCAGAACTACGAGATTCACGTACGCACCGGCGAAATCATCGCCGATCAACTCTCCCGCGTAGGAATCGATCTTGAGATCGAATTGATCGAATGGGGCCAATGGCTTTCCCGTGTCTACACCGATGCCAACTACGACCTCACCATCATCGGCCACATCGGCAAGCTCGATCCAGGCGCGATGCTTTCTGCGTACGGTCCGGGTAGTAAGAACTACTACTTTCGCCGCGGCTACGAAAATTCCCGACTTGACGCGCTGCTGGAAGAGGGGTGCACTACGGTGGGCGAGGGACGGCGAGCCGCGATCTACGCCGAGGCTCAGGAGATCATCGCCCGAGATGTGGTGAACTTCTTCATCCAGGACCCCTATCAAATCGTCGTCATGAAACAGGAGATCACCGGGTTCCACCTTTACCCGATCTACCTGATCAACGTGGCGAGCGTCTCCTGGTCCCCCTAGACTGAGCGGAACATCTACATTCAATGTGCGCGAAGTAGGGGCAAGTTACGGATCTAAAATAAGAGAACGCGTCCGGAGAATGCGCGCTTCCTCAGTCTTCAGGCAAGACAGGTGGTCGCAGTACCGCTCCTTCGCAAGCAGAGACGACCATCGCCGCGTAGCGGGCCAGATACCCCTCGTTTCCTTTGGGTAGCGGGGGAGACCAGAGCTTACGTCGACGCGCTAACTCCTCGTCAGAGACATGAAGTGTCAACCGTTTGTTGGGAATATCGATCTCCACCTCGTCCCTCTCTTCTACAAAAGCAATCGGGCCGCCCGCTGCGGCCTCCGGTGAAACGTGGCCGATCGCCGCACCCCGCGTGGCACCGGAGAAGCGCCCGTCGGTGAGAAGCGCCACAGTGTCTTCCAGCCCCATTCCAGCAAGCGCGGAGGTCGGCATCAGCATCTCCCGCATCCCCGGCCCACCCCGTGGACCTTCATAGCGGATGATGATCACATCACCGCCTCGGATGTCTCCACCCAGAATGGCCCCAAGAGCGGCCTCTTCACCGTCGAAGACCCGTGCGGAACCACGATGGTGCAACATCTCCTGGCAGACTGCCCCCGCCTTGACAACCGCGCCGTCAGGTGCAAGATTCCCCTCCAGAATCGCAATGCCGCCATCGCTGCGGTGGGGCCGCTCGACCGATCGGATGACCTCGGAAAGACGACGGGCCCCTTCCACAGTCTCGGCCACCGTCTTACCGGTAACGGTCCTCGCCTCGCCGTGTAACAGATTGTTGGAAAGCAGCTCCACCATCACCGCCGGGATCCCGCCGGCCTCATCGAGATCCTGCATGTGGTGTGGGCCGGAAGGGCTAAGCTTTATCAGGTAGGGCGTGCGTCGACTGATTACATCGAATCGCTCTAGAGACAGCGAAACGCCGGCCTCACGGGCAATGGCCGACAGATGTAAGACGGTGTTGGTCGAACCACCGATCGCCATGTCTACCGCGATCGCGTTATCAAATGCGGCCTGCGTCATGATGTCTCTGGGAAGCAACTCTTCCTCAACAAGCTGCATGATCTGCACTCCGGCCTGCCTGGCCAATCGAATGCGGTCCGCGGCGACTGCCGGAACGGTCCCATTCCCCGGCAAACCCATCCCCAACGCTTCCGTCAAGCAATTCATCGTGTTGGCTGTGAACAGGCCGGAACAGGAGCCGCACCCAGGACAAGCCGCTAGCTCCAAAGCCTCCAAGTCCTCCTCGCTCAACCGACCAGCCTTGACACGGCCCGCCGCCTCGAAAAGCGTCTTCACATCCACAACCCGGTCTTGATACCGGCCGGCCAACATCGGTCCGCCGCTCACCACGATCGCTGGAATGTTAAGGCGGGCGGCGGCCATCAGCATCCCGGGAACGATCTTGTCGCAGTTGGGAATCAGAACGAGTCCATCCAGCTGATGGGCCGTTGCCATGATTTCAACGGAATCCGCAATCAGCTCCCTGCTGGGAAGTGAATAGCACATCCCCGGATGGCCCATGGCGATGCCGTCGCATACCCCAATCGTATTGAACTCCAGAGGTGTGCCGCCGGCCGTCCAGATACCCGCTTTCACGGCTTGCGCCACCCCGCGAAGATGGACGTGGCCCGGTACGATTTCGTTGAACGAATTGGCCACTCCAATCAGTGGGCGGTTCAGGCCATCGGGCGACAGCCCAGCGGCATAGAACAGCCCTCGATGGGCAACTCTCTCCAGTCCTCGTTTGACGTTATCGCTGCGCAATCTCTATCCTTTCTGTGACAAAGTCTCCCATTGCGGCGGTCCCTACAAGTGTAGTCCCGTCGGCGTGAATATCAGGAGTACGGTAACCCTGTGCCAACACCGCCGCCACCGCCTGTTCAACAGCGCGCGCTTCTGCGTCCAGCTCCAACGAGTGCCGCAGCAGCATGGCAACACTGAGAATCGTTGCCAGCGGGTTTACGACTCCCTTTCCGGCGATGTCCGGGGCACTACCGTGGATCGGTTCATAAACCCCGATGCTCTCTTCACCCAATGAGGCCGAGGGGAGCATTCCCATCGATCCGGAGAGCATCGACGCCTCATCGGAAAGAATGTCGCCGAACATGTTGGCCGTCAGGATCACGTCGAACTCTGCCGGCCGTCGGATCAAGTTCATCGCCGCCGCATCAACCAACATAAACTCAAGTGTAACGTCCGGGTACGCTTCTGCCACCTGTTTCACCACCCGTCGCCACAAGCGAGACGTCGCGAGCACGTTGGCCTTGTCCACCGCGGTCACCTTTCCTCGCCTCTTCTGAGCGAGGCGAAACGCGATGTGAGCAATACGGCGTATCTCATCAGCGGTGTAGGTCATCGTGTCGTAGGCCGCCGCCTCATCGCGCGAGCTCTCCCGACGAGGCCCGAAGTAGATGCCGCCGGTCAGCTCTCGGACCACCACTAGATCGACTCCGGCCAGTTGCTCCAGCCGAATCGGCGAGGCTTCGAGCAGTTCCGCATACAGGCACACCGGTCGCAGGTTCGCATACAGCTTCAGCTCCTGGCGCAGCCCCAACAGTCCTTGCTCCGGTCGCACCGGCGCAGTGGGATCAGACCATTTCGGCCCGCCGACTGCACCCAGCAGAACGGCGTCGGCGTTCCGACACGCTTCCAGGGTTGCACCCGGTAGCGGATTGCCAGTCGCGTCGATGGCCGTACCGCCTATGAGCGCCTCTTCGATAATGAAACGATGCCCAAATCGATCCGCGGTCGCACCAAGTGCCTTGATTCCTTCGGCTACTACTTCAGGTCCACATCCATCTCCGGGCAACGTGACAATCCGTGCTTCCATAGACTCTCCTTGATAGCTACTCCAACGACTCAAATCTACCCAACAACCAAGAGGCCATACTCCAGGGCGTCGGCCAGTGCGATCCAACTTGCTTCAATGATGTTTTTCGAGCAGCCGACGGTGCTCCAAGAGCGATGGCCGTCAGCGCAGGTGAGGAGCACACGCGTCTGCGCCGCCGTGCCTGATTCGCTGTCCAGGATGCGAACCTTGTAGTCGGTCAGATGAACGGCATCCAGACAGGGGTACACCGGAAGGAGTGCTTTTCGTGTAGCGGCGTCCAATGCATTGACAGGTCCGCTACCGTCTGCGGCGGTGTGTATGATCTGTGTACCCACCCGCACCTTGACCGCAGCTTCCGCTGCCATGCCGCCGTCAGCCCCCCCACGCACCAATACGTGAAAGTCGAGCAGATCAAACGGCGGTTCATAACCGGACTGCGCACGACGGATGAGTAACTCCACCGAGCCCTCGGCTCCCTCAAACTGAAAGCCTCGGCTCTCCAGGTCCTTTATGCTGGACAGGATGTGCCGGGTCTCGCTGCTACCATTCTCCAATTCGAGACCCAGTTCTTTTGCCTTGTAGACGATGTTGCTCTTGCCAGAAAGCTCGGACACGACAACGCGGTTGCGATTTCCCACCTGCTTGGGGTCAATGTGCTGATAGCTGTTTTCGCATTTGATCAGTGCGTTGACGTGCGTCCCTCCCTTGTGGGCAAATGCACTTGCCCCTACGTACGGCAGATGAGGGTCCAAACGGAGATTGGCCAACTCGCTGACGGTATGGGCCACTTCGGTGAGGCCACTCAGCTGTTCATCACTGACGCAATCGTAGTCCGTTTTGAGTGCAAGTGCGGGGATGATCGAACACAGATTGGCGTTCCCGCATCGTTCACCGTAGCCGTTGATCGAACCCTGCACGTGAAGGGCGCCTTCCTCTACGGCGGCCAAAGTATTGGCGACGGCCAGGTCCCCGTCGTTGTGGGCGTGAATGCCTAACGGTGCGGAGACTACCTGCCGTGCTCGTTCGGTAGCAGCAGCCACTGTAGTGGGCAGTGAGCCGCCGTTGGTATCGCACAACACAACAACGTCTGCACCAGCGTCCGTCGCCGCGGCCAGAGTCTCCAGGGCATAGCCGGGATCGTTTCGATGGCCGTCGAAGAAGTGCTCGGCATCGTAGATAACCTCTTTCCCCATCGCTTTCAGGTAGCGCACACTATCGGAGATCATCCGCAGGTTCTCTTCCGCCGTTGTATTGAGCACGCGTTCGACGTGCAAGAGCCAGCTCTTACCGAACACTGCCACTGCCTTCGTATTCGCAGTGAGTAGGGCGTGCATGTTCGGGTCCTCCTCCACGGCTACCCCTGCTCGCCGTGTGGCACCAAAGGCCGACACGACAGCATGGTTTAAGCGCAACTGCGAGACTCGCTCAAAGAAAGCCACATCCTTGGGGTTGGAGCCGGGCCATCCCCCTTCGATGTACGCGATTCCCAAGCGATCGAGAAGCCCAGCGATCTTGACCTTGTCCTCCACCGAAAAACAGAGGCCTTCTCGTTGGGCGCCGTCGCGCAGAGTTGTGTCATACAGCACTATCGACACTCAGACTCCTCTCAACCACATACGGGCGTTAACCATCCGTAGCGGTCCGTGACGCGGCCCTCCACGATGTCAAAGAAGGCGGTCGCAAGTCGGGTGGTGATCGAACCTCGTTTTCCACTCCCCACCACGACGCCGTCCACCGAGCAAACAGGGGTGATCTCCGCAGCGGTACCGCAAAGGAAGATTTCGTCAGCCACGTAGAGCAGCTCACGAGGAATCGGTTCTTCGCAGACATCCAAACCCATCTCACCGGCCAGAGCGATGACGCAACGTCGGGTGATCCCATCCAGGATCGAGGACGCCAGCGGCGGGGTGTACAGACGACCTCGCCGCACAAGAAAGACGTTCTCACCACTCCCCTCACTTACAGTGCCGTAAACATCGAGGGCGATTCCTTCGGCGTAGCCGTGAGCGGCTGCTTCCATTGCGACAAATTGCGAGTTGATGTACTGGCCGCCGAGCTTGGCTGTTGCCGGATAGGTGTTGGGGGCCATCCGTTGCCATGAACTCACCCCCACGTTCACGCCCTTCTCCAGGGCGTCCGGTCCAAGGTAAGCTCCCATTTCTACCGTAACGATGGCCATGTGCGTGGTGCAGGATTGCCCGTCTACCCCCAGCGTACCCACGCCTCGAAACACCACCGGGCGGATGTAGCACGCCGTGTGACCATTGACTCGGATTGTGTCGACAATCGCCTGGCGGACCGTGTTGCGATCATAGGGGATCTCCAGCCGATAGACCTTGCAGGAATTCCACAGGCGGTCGAGGTGTTCGTCTAGGCAAAAGACCGCTGGGCCATCTGGCAGCGCATAGGTGCGGATCCCCTCAAAAACGCTGGACCCATAGTGGATAACATGTGCGGCCACGTGCACCGTTGCCCGATCCCAGGGGACGAGTTCACCGTCGTACCAGATCTTCTCCGTAGCTTGCATGACTAGCCAATCCTCCTTAGTTCCCTAGCCTGTTTTCAACGTCCTTCCTCCATCATTGGTACGGTCTTGCTGGCCATGTTTCGGCTGGCGTGGGAGGCGTCCGCTCCGAATGCGTTGTCGCGTGTAGGCAACGAGACCGCCGGCGCCCAACAACTCCATCATGAACGGCGGGTAGGACTTTGCCCGGTAGTCCTTACCGGTCGTCAGGTTGCGTATCCGGCCCCCCTCAAAATCGACCTCCAGCCGATGCCCAGTCTCCGCGTGCTCCACCGCTGCCCCACACTCCAGAATCGGTAAGCCGATGTTGATGGCGTTTCGGTAGAAGATGCGCGCAAAACTGCACGCCACCACACAACCTATGCCGACTGTTTTGATGGCCAGCGGTGCGTGTTCACGCGAGGATCCACAGCCGAAGTTCTCCCCGGCGACGATCACGTCGCCGGGCTGCACCGCCCCGGCAAAGGCCGGATCGATGTCTTCCATGCAGTGTTCCGACAGCTTCTCCGGCACAGAAACGTTCAGGTAGCGGGCCGGAATGATCGCATCGGTGTCTACGTTATCGCCGTATTTCCATACGGAACCAGTCAGCTTCATGCCACGACCTCCTGTGGTTCGACGATACGTCCGGCAATCGCAGACGCCGCGGCAACCGCCGGGCCGGCCAAGTAGACCTCGGAATCCGGATGCCCCATCCGCCCGCGGAAATTCCGGTTGGTCGTGCTCACTGCTCGTTCACCGGCCGCCAATACACCCATGTGCCCACCCAGGCAGGGGCCACACGTCGGTGTACTCACGGCCGCACCCGCCTCGACAATGAGCTCTACAATCCCTTCCCGAAGCGCATCCAGATATACCTGCTGGCTACCTGGAAACACGATACAACGCACATCGGGATGGACGTGCTGCCCCTGCAGCACTCGGGCGGCAACACGCAGGTCTTCCAAACGGCCATTGGTGCAGGAACCGATGACGGCTTGATCGATCTGCACATCGCCGACTTGACTCACCGGCCGGACGTTTTCCGGTAGGTGGGGAAAGGCAACCTGCGGCTCGATCTGGCTCGCGTCAATCTCGATGACTCGAACATAGGTTGCACCGGGGTCGGCCTGGTATGCGCAGTACGGCCGCGTGGTCCGACCGTCCACGTAGGCAAGGGTTGTCGAGTCCACAGCAAACAGCCCCGCCTTGGCCCCGGCCTCGATGGCCATGTTGGCCATGGTGAATCTTCCGTCCATGGACAGGGTGTCTATCACCGGTCCAGCGAACTCGATCGCCCGATACACCGCGCCGCTGACACCGATCTGGCCGATGGTATAGAGGATTAGATCCTTGCCACCCACCCACGGCCGCAACTGGCCTTCATAGACAATGCGTACCGTCTCCGGAACGCGCATCCAGATGTGCCCTGTTCCCATGGCAACGGCAATATCCGTGGAGCCCATCCCCGTGGCAAACGCTCCCACGGCGCCGTAGGTACAGGTATGCGAGTCGGCACCCACGACTAGGTCTCCGGGGCCGACCAGACCCTGCTCCGGCAGCAACACATGCTCGATTCCCATGCGACCTACGTCGAAGTGATAACAAAGTCCTTGTGCTCTGGCGAATCGACGCAAGTCCCGGCATTGTTCCGCAGACTGGATGTCCTTATTGGGCGCGAAGTGGTCCGCAACGAAGACGACCCGGGTCGGATCAAAGACCCGCTTCACACCCAGATTCTCAAACTCGCGGATGGCAATCGGACCGGTGATGTCATTGGCCAGCACCAGGTCCACCGAGACTTCTACCAACCCGCCGGGCCGTACCTCCGGCATTCGCGCAGCGACACTTGCACCGGCTACTTCCGCAACGTGAGCAGCGAGTATCTTCTCAGCCAGAGTGTGAGTCATGATCCATTACGTTCCTTCCGTGAGTCCATCCGCGGGCAACGGCCCAAAGCCAGTCCGTTCGCCTCGGACCTGCGACAGAGCAACTCCGTCCCACTTCAGCGCCCAGCCACGAGGCTCCACTTGTTCCTGCTCCCACGTCTCCGCGTTGTTCGCCGCTTCTTGTTCGACGGACGCCTCTTCCAACAAGCCGAGGAAGAAGAATCCCGATACTGATCTACGGTTCGGATTATTCATCATCTGCCTTCCCTCTTGTTGATTGGTCTCCTCGCGGCAATTTCTCCCTTGCTTCCGGCTGTTGTTGCGCTTCACGACGCGCGGCGATGAGCCGATTGAGGGCAAACATATAGGCCTTGGCACTGGCCACTACGATATCTGTGTCGGAGCCACGGCCACTGAATGTTCTCTGCTCAACGCCATCCTCTGTCACCGGGTCGTTGGCGCGTATCCGTATCGTCACCCCGCCTACAGCATCGATCCCCTCGGTGACAGCCTGGACGGAGAACTCAATCAGTTCGTTGGGCTCGCCGATGACGCGATTGATGGCACGATAAACGGCGTCCACAGGCCCTGCTCCGTGGTCGGCGTCACAGAAGACCTGACCGTTCGGGCCACGGATGCGAACGGTGGCCGTAGGAACGCTGTGGTCACCACAGGAGACCTGGATGTGCTCAAGGTGATAGGTCTCGTCGAAAAACATCTGGACCTCGTCGGAGACAATTGCCTCAAGGTCACGGGTATCCACCGTTCGTTTCTTATCCGCTACTTCTAGGAAACGTTGGTATACCTTCTCGAACCGTTCACCATCCAGCGAATACCCCAATGCGGACAGGCGATGATTGAGGCCGGCCCGACCGGACCGTGCCGACAGTACAATCTCCGAATCCGGCACGCCGACGTCGAGAGGATTGATGATCTCGTAGGTGGTGCGTTCCTTCAGCACGCCGTCCTGGTGGATGCCGGAGGAGTGAGCAAAAGCGTTGGCCCCAACCACGGCCTTGTTCGGCTGCACCGGGATGCCCGTCAGCTGACTGACCAGCCGGCTGACTGGATAAATGCGCCGGGGATCAATGCCCGTCTCAAGGCCGAAGAGATCGTGGCGGGTCTTGAGAACCATGATGACCTCCTCTAGTGAGGAGTTGCCCGCCCGTTCTCCGATGCCGTTAACGGTGACCTCCACTTGGCGTGCCCCGCTGAGAACACCGGCCAAAGTATTGGCCGTAGCCATGCCTAGATCGTTGTGGCAATGCACAGAGACTATGGCCTGATGAATATTGGGCACGTTCTGAATGATCCCACGAATGAGTGCAGAAAACTCTTCCGGCGAGGTATAGCCGGTGGTATCGGGAATGTTGACAACCGTAGCGCCGGCGGCGATGACTGCCTCCAGCACACGGTAAAGATACTCTGGATCGGCACGACTGGCATCCTCGGTGTAGTACTGCACATCCTCTACGAATCGCTTCGCGTATGCGACCGCCTCCACTCCAAGTTCCAGTGCCTTGTCGCGTGTAATGCGCAACTTATGACGGATGTGAACATCGGAAACGCCTAGACCGGTGTGGATGCGAGGGCGAGCGGCGTCCTTCAACGCTTCAACCGCCGCGTCGATATCCGCCGGGTTGGCGCGCGTCAGGCCGCAGACAACACACCCGCGAATCTCCCGCGACAGGTGCTGTACCGCCCGAAAATCGCCCGGCGAGGAAGCGGGAAACCCTGCCTCTATGACGTCGACACCCATCTTCTCTAGTGCGCGAGCGATCTCTAGTTTCTCGTCGACATTGAGCGTCACCCCAGGCGACTGTTCCCCATCACGGAGAGTCGTATCGAAAACCGTTACGTTATCACGAAAGACTATGTCACCTGCGTCCATGGCCCAGCCACCTCCAAGTCCACACCATGAGCTCTATTTCTTCCAGTTCTCTGGTCGCAAGGCACGCACGGCAGCACCTGCCTGCCACATCTCCGATTCGCGCATCTCACGCAGCTCCTCGTCCAGTCTTTTCTGGTAATCTGGGGCACTGTTGGCTTCAAGCACTATCCGGGTCTCTTCCCCGGAGACGACCTTCGCGTACAGTTCCTCAAACACCGGAGCGACCGCTTCACGAAACCGGTGGCGCCAATCGAGGGCACCGCGCTGCGCTGTCGTGCTGCAATTGGCGTACATCCAATCCATCCCTTTTTCCCCGACAAGGCGGATGAGGCTCTGGGTCAGCTCCTCGACGGTTTCGTTGAACGCCTCACTCGGAGTATGTCCGTGCTTGCGCAGCTCTGCATACTGGGCCTCCATGATTCCAGTCAGAGCCCCTATCAACACGCCGCGCTCTCCAGTGAGGTCGCTGTGCACCTCCCTTTCGAAAGTGGTGGAGAAAAGGAAACCCGAAC
>CAYTDU010000043.1:0-15770 GCA_964436395.1 uncultured Gemmatimonadaceae bacterium
CTGTGTGCGATACGTGACAGAAGGTCAATTCCGGGCGCTTCATCGTAAGGTCTCGAGTGAGACTCCACCGTACGAGTTAGTGATACCGTATCACACATTCAAACAAGCGGACGGCGAACCCATGGTGCCGGGTGAAGTCACGGAGAACACTTTCGGATTGTTGCCCACTTCGGTGCTGATCCGCGCAGGGCACCGCATTCGTGTCGCGATCGCGGGGCACGATGCGGAGTTGTTCGAGCGGTATCCGGCGGTGGGAGATCCGGTAATTACGGTAGAGAGGAATAGCGTGAACGCCTCGAAGATTGAGCTTCCTGTGGTGAGGTGAGCAACTACATCACCAAAGCATATCCCAACTTCACGAACAGCGTCCTATTCGCCTGCGTGAGTCTGGTGTCCTGGTCACCGGCATGGTCGTCGGAGTAGCCCAGGTACAGCACTGTTTGCGGGTTGATCTTGTATGAGAAGAGGAGCTGGCTGAACAGGCTGGTAGATCTCTCGTCGATCTCGAAGGTGTAAAGCTCGGAGTCGCGATCGTAGTTCCGGAATTGAAGAATCGTTCGGACGAACATACGCCGCGTGAAGGAATACATGATTCGCGCCTGACTGATGTTGGCGGTGTACAATCGACCTTCATCAACAGCTAGATGCTCAAAGGTGTGGCTGAGGCCGAGCGTGAGGTGCCTGCCGAGCTTGAGCTCCGCGTACGGGTCAATGAGCCATCGTGTTCCAGATCGCGTATTTGCGTAGTCGATACGGTCCCCGTACGTGACGTTGAAAACAAAATACACCGATCCAGACGGGCGCATTCCGAAATTGGCGTGTAGCGATCGATCGTCGAAGTCGACGCCGTTGTAGTGTCGCATGCCGTAACGACCGTTCAGGTTGAAGAACGACTGCACCAATCCGGAGTAGTTGAACCAAAACGTGTACGCTCTATTGAGTGACAAACCGTCGAGGTCCCATTCTCCTTCGAGGCCCGAGCCGAAGTTGAGCATGTTCCACCAGTTCTCCGGGCCGTTGTTCCATGTGTGGCCCCATCCCCCGAATGCCGACCTGAAACCGGCCTGCGGCATGAAACCGAGATCGGACCTGAATTCACCGTCAACCTGGCGGTACCCGGCGTACCAGTCGTGGGAACGAGTGTCATGTAAGTAGAAGAAGTCGTATGCCCCGCCCGTGAAGCCAATGTTTGGCTGTCCGTTGTCTGCCGCGACAGAATCAGGGTATTGCGTGTATGAGCCCAGAACCTGGAAGCGGACCTGGTCGGTACGCGTCACCTTCCAGAGTCCATCGAATCCGCCTACTCTGTTCGAGTAACCGTCTCCCTCTCGATCGGTTACCAAAACCCCCGCGTTTGACGATCGTCCCAGGTCTCTACGATACCTGAGCACCGACCCTAAACTCTTCTGTGCGAGCGAGGTTGTCGACGATCCCTGCGCTCCCGGAAAGAGGATGTTGGTCAGGTCGTCATGTACCGTGTAGAAGCCGATCGCGTTGGCGCCTTCCTTACCCGTCAGCTTGGTCCCCCAAAGTGGGTCCGCAAGGGTGCGTGTGTGGACGGCACGCAGCGGTGTGTTGAAGAAACTGGCTCCCTCAAGGAAGAAGGGTCTACGCTCGGGATAGTACAGCGCGAACTGCGTGTTGATGTCGAGCTGCGCGACGTCCGCTTCGACATTTGAAAAATCCGGGTTCACTGTTGCGTTCATCGTGAGGCTTGGCGTGAGCCCCCATTTGGCGGTGACCCCGGGCTCGAATTCCTTGGCTCGTTCCGCGAACCCGCCGTTTGGGAAGTCGTCGCGCTCTTGGGTGTATACTCCGTAGACGGTGGGGTCGATCTCGATGTTGCGGCCCGGCGTAGCGCCTTCAAAACCAACCAATTTCACTGCCTGGCACATGTAGCAGTTATTGTTCCGGTCGCGTGGAAAAAGGCCTATGTGGTGTCGGACATCGCGTGAATAGCTGCGAACCGCATCGAACCCCCAAATCTGATCGCCTTCACTCTGTTGAAACCGCATCGAACTGAACGGTATGGCCATCTCTACCACATAGCCTTCGCTCGTAATCCGCCCATCGCAATCCCATATCGCGTCCCACGCGCTACCGCCGTTGGGGCTTTCGATTTCGTCACCCTGGACACCGAGTGGGTTGCAGAAGAAGTCGAACGTACGAGTCTGATCGTTGAACGTGTCGATTACCAGCGCCACCCAGTCGTCGCCGTACATGGCGTCGCGGTCGGTGATGGTCGCACGGATTGCCGATGGTTGCGGATCGTAGGCTCGGAACGCGGCAAGCAGGTGCGTGTCGGTGTAGGCGAGAAGTACTTCGGTCCTGACGGGTGGCGGAATATTCTCGCCCGGACGTACTTCGTAGTTGAGTTCCATTGACAGAGCCTGGTGCCAGGCATGCTCATCCAGAAGACCGTCGACCTCGATCTGCGCCGTCACCTTGGGGACTCGTTGTTCCGTGCTGTAGTCGCCATTCTGAGCGGGCAACGGAGCGTAGTTGAACAAGAGAACGGTGACGACTAGAACCAAAGCATGGGTTTTCATGTGAGTCATCCTCGATCGCGTGGCACTTCGAACCCAAACTGTGCCGAATATCAACTGCGCTCCGCCCACACCCGTGCCACGGGTGCCTCCCTGGTCGGACGGCAGTCTTAGCTGGAGCTGTTCTCCTTATCTCTACGAAGTTAGACAGTGGGAGGTGACGGAAAGTTGTAAGGCGGGAGAGGCGGGAGAGGAGGGAGGAGAGGGAAGAGAACGGTGCTGCCGACCTGAGCTCCCTCTCCTCCGTCCGCTGCAACCCCTGCGGGTGGTGTGTGGCGAGGTGAATTGAAACACTAGCATTGCTAGTCTCGTAATGAGGTGGTACCTTGACTAGCAAAGCTAGTCTTCGACACGGAGTTGGATATGGGCAGGGAATCATTAGGCGAATTCGAGCTGCAGGTACTGCTTGCAATTCTGCGGTTGGGTGCTGAGTCGTACAGCGTGCCGATTGTTCTGGAGTTGGAAGACAAGACCGAACGGTCAGTTGCGCCGGCTGCGGTCTACATCGCGCTCAGGAGGTTGGAGAAAAAGGGCCTCGTATCATCCAGGATGTCTTCCGCCTCACCTGAAGAAGGCGGCCGGCCGCGTCGCTATTTCAAACTCACCAAGCCGGCATTTGAACGGCTTCGTGAGTCGCAAAGGACGATGGAACGGCTGTGGGAAGGAATCGGGGCGGTGTTGGAGCAGGGATGACCAATCCCGGAATTGCCCAAAGGCTTATCAAACTGTGTCTGCCGCAAGCCGACCGCGAGGTTGTGCTCGCGGAACTCGCAGAGCTACATGCGGTGCGAAGCCACAAGGAGTCCGGCACCGGGGTGCGCAGGTGGTATTGGAAACAAGTGGTGAGCTTTTCGAGCCGGCTCGTTTCCGAATGGCTGTCGGGAACCCTCAGACTGCACGTCGCCGGTCCGTTACTTGACCGCCCAGGAGGGCTCAAACCGACTAAACGTCCGGACCGGGGCAGAAGTCGTGTTGGAAGAGTCGTCGAGTCGCTGCGCCTGCTCGTGGCCGATATGGATCACGCATTCAGAGCGCTCAGACGAAGTCGGTCGTTGATTCTCGCCGCCGTGCTGACGTTGGCGTTGGGCATCGGCGCGAATGCGATCGTGTTCAGCGTCGTGGACGTACTCATGCTACATCCTCTTCCGTACGAGGAATCGGAAAGCCTACTCGACGTGTATGGCGTTTCGGAAGAGCGAGGCCTCGTATTTCAACCGGTCTCCGCTCAGGATTTTGCCGACCTGCGGAACCGTAGCCTGACGATGGAAGTTGTTGCCTGGTACCCGGCCAACTACAACCTCGTGGGAGGGGGGGCGACGGAACGTGTTCAGGCACTCCGGATATCCGCGAAGTTCTTTGAGGTGCTCGGCACGAACCTGGTAAGCGGTCGTGAGTTCACGACCCAAGAAGAACGGTACGGAGACCACCGGGTAGCGATCGTGAGTGAAGGATTCAGCGATCGCGCGTTCGGTTCGGGCGCTTCGGCAATCGGTCGCAGCCTGAAGCTGGACGGCGAGTCGTACACGGTGGTTGGAGTCGTGCCGGGTGACTTCGCGTTTGCCCATAACAACACGCCGCTGTGGCTTCCGCTGGGTATCGGAGAAGCCGACGACCGTAGTGCCCGAAATCTGAACGTGTTTGCTCGGCTCAACCCGGAAACAAATATCGCGCAAGCGCGGGCAGAGGTGCAGATGATTGCAGATGGCCTGACCTATCGCCATCTCGACACCAATTCCGGTTGGGGCATTGATGTACGACCGTTGCGGGACAGCCTCTTCCCCGAGGTGGTCCGGTCGGTGAGCACGGTTCTCCTCGTGGCAGTCGGGTTTGTGCTGCTCATAGCGTGTGCCAACGTGGCCAACATGATGCTGGCGAGAGCCGACTCGAGAGGAAGGGAGCTAGCCGTTCGCAAAGCACTGGGTGCGGGGAGAACCAGGATCGTACGCCTGTTGCTCGCCGAAGCCGCAATTGTCTCCGCGGCAGGTGGGGCGTTGGGTCTCCTGGTCGCAGTGGCCGGTATTAGCGGAGTTCTGGCGTTTGTCTTCCCTGAGCCGGTCCCCGGTATCGGGTCGGTAGACGTCAGCGGGCGCGTTCTGTTGTTCACATGTGCTGTGACTGGCCTTACCACATTGCTCTTTGGGCTGGGGCCGGCAATTCGAGGTTCCGTGCACAACCTGGCTGACGTTCTCAAGTCGGGACGACAATCCGGTACCGGCGGCAAACGGGGACGTGTCCGCAAGCTGCTGGTCGTATCTCAGGTATCGCTGGCTCTCGCGCTACTGGTGGCTTCAGGTCTCCTCATCAAATCGTTCGTCCGGCTGCAGACTCTGGAACTCGGGTTCGATCACGAGAACCTTTTCACGTTTCGTGTCGTATTGCCCGAGAGGGGCTATCCCGATCCCGAAGCGGTGACCGGTTTCCATCTGACTCTGCTGGGCAGGCTGGCGGCGATACCGAATGCGTTATCGGTCAGCGGTGCGAGCTCGTTGCCGCTTCACACGGCTGAGCACATCGAATACTTGCTGCCGGGAACGGACCTGCCGGCAAACCGCTCCGCTCCCTGGGTGGCGCGCCGGGCGGTGTTACCGGACTATTTCAACACGATGCGGCTCGGGATAATCTCCGGCCGTACTTTCGATCGCAGCAATGACTTCGCGACGCCCCCGGTTGCGGTCGTGAATCAGGCGATGGCCGAACGGCATTGGCGTGGAGAGTCTCCCGTCGGTCAACAGATTTTGCTCAGCGGCCGAACTCACGAGATTGTGGGAGTGGTCGAGAACGCCATCAACCAGCTCGGGCCGAATGTCGATCCCATCGTCTATTCTGCCGCCCTGCAGGAATCGCCGAGTGCGATGGTATACGTGGTGCGGTCCTCCGGTGAGCACGCCGGTATGCTCGACGCCGTGAAACACGAAGTTGCACAGGTTGATCCCAATCTTGCCGTTTTCGGATCGCGCATGATGACCGATCACTTGAATGCCGGACTCCTCGAGGTGGGGATAATAGTGAGCATGATGCTTCTCGCGGCGGTTATCGCAGTGTTGCTCGCTCTGACTGGTGTGTATGGTGTCGTCTCGTATTCTGTTGCACAGCGAACGCGTGAACTTGGTATTCGGATGGCACTCGGCGCCGGTGGGAAAGCAATCGTCGCGCTGATAGTGCGACAGGGTGGCTTGCTCGCTGCGATCGGCTTGGGGCTCGGCCTTGTCGTTTCCATGCTGCTCGCCAGGGGAATGGCTGGGATGTTGTTCGGCGTGAGCGCAACCGATCCATTCGTGTTTTGCGGCGTCTTGCTGGCCGTGTTCATGACGTGTGTGTTGGCATCTTACATGCCAGCGAAGCGCGCGTCTCGAATCGATCCTCTGGAAGCTATTCGGTACGAATGAGCAGGATCCACAGAACCCCACCCAAACTCGCCGAGTGGCTGATCGCACGTAGTATCCCACGCAGCGATCGCGAACCGATGTCGGCGGACCTTGCCGAGTTGTTTGTGCACCGCTCGGCGGAACACGGTGTGAACGCGGCTCGGCTCTGGTACTGGTCGCTGGTGTTGAGTTTTCCGACTCGGCTGTTGTTGAATCGTGTGTCGCTCCGCTCTCAAAGCTCGCCTTATACAGCCATTTCCAAAAGCTCGACTTCACAGTCGTTGGGAGCAATCATGAGTTCGTTTTGGCAGGATGTTCGCTATGCTTTGCGCGGATTCAGGCGGGCGCCCGGGTTCTTCGTAGTGGCTGTTGTCACGCTGGCCCTCGGCATAGGGGCCACCACGTCGATCTTCAGTGTCGTGAACGGCATCGTTCTCCGTCCGCTGCCGTTCCCTGATCCCGATCGCCTCGTGCGACTCTATACAACCGAAGGCTCCAGGGATCGTGACAATCATGCAGGGGCGAACTTCGTCGATATCAAGACACAGAACGAGTCGCTCGAGCATCTTGCAGGCTTCAGCACCGGCCGGTACAACGTGGCCGGTTTGGACGCCCCGCGAGTCGTGCGCGGCGCGACAGTTACGTCGGATTTCTTTTCCGTGTTTGGTGTCAACGCAGTCTTGGGTCGTACCTTGTCGCCCGATGTCGATCTGCCCGGCGGCGATCGTGCTCTGGTAATCAGCTTCGGTCTCTGGCAGTCGCAGTTTGGGGGCGACGTGGCGATCATTGGGAAATCCCTCACCGTGGACGGCACCCAGTATTCGGTAGTGGGCGTGATGCCGAACGGTTTCAGCTATCCGGGACCAACCCAGTTCTGGGCTGAGTCTGAGTTTGAGGTACCTGACCCGCCCTTCGATCTCGGGGGCGATCCCTCATTGAACAGGGGCGCGCAGTACTTCAACGCCGTCGGCCGGCTCGGGGAGACCGTGACGCTCGCCCAGGCACAGGGTGAGATGAACGGGCTCGCCGAGCGTCTGGAGGAGGCCTATCCAGAAGCCAATGCCAACGAGGGCTTGAACGTGGTGCCGTTGCACGATTCCATAGTTGGCGACGATCTTCGCAGCACTCTTTACGTGCTCCTCGGGGCCGTCGGGTTTCTGCTTCTGATTGCATGCTCCAACGTTGCGAATCTGCTCCTGGTACGCGCATCGGGTAGAGACAAGGAAATCGTTGTGCGAACCGCGCTGGGTGCCGGGCGTCTTCGGATCCTCAGGCAACTGGTCTCTGAGAGTGTGGTGCTTGCGCTCGTTGGTGCTGTTGTGGGCCTTTTCGTTGCGGTTTGGGGCACAAACGCGCTGCTGGGGTTCGCTCCGGAAGGTATTCCACGGGTGAGTGAGGTCGGGGCCGATATCCGGGTGTTGGCTTTTACTATCTCGGTCGCTCTCGGCACCGGAGTGCTATTCGGATTTGCACCGGCCACCCAATTGTTCAAGAGCGACTTTCAAACCGCCACTGCTGTGGGGGGGAGCAGGCAAACCGCCGGCAAACGCCGCAGTCGTCTCAGAAGTGGACTCATCGTAGCGGAGGTTGCCGTATCACTGCTGCTGCTGGTCGGAGCCGGTCTCACGATCAGGACATTCGTTGAGCTAAACAAAGTCGATCCCGGATTCGACCCGCAAACCACACTGTCGGCGCGTGTTGAGATTCCTGAGGCACGCTATCAGACAGAAGCAGAGCAGCAGGAGTTTTATCGGGAGGTCGTCGACAGGGTGAGCGCTCTTCCCGGTGTTCAATCGGCTGGTGGCGTGCTGAGCCTGCCGATAAACTCGGGAATAGAGGGAGACCTCATCTTCGTCATCGAGGGCCGCCCCTTGGTGCCTGGCGAGGAAACACACGGCGGGTACCAACTCGCGACGCCCGACTATTTCTCAACGCTCGGCATACCCGTGATCAGGGGACGCGTTTTCACCGCCGCAGACGATGCCGATGCACCGAGAGTAGCGGTGATCAACCAGGCTCTGGCAGATCTCTATTGGAGTGACGACGATCCTATCGGCAAGCGTGTCACCTGGAACGATCCCGGCGACGACGCGGTCTGGTCCACCATTGTCGGGATAGTTGGAGACACACGTCACGACGGCCTGGATGAGCCTCCGCGCCCCGAGATCTTCCGACCCTACGCGCAGGTTCCGATGCCATACATGACGCTTGTCGTTCGGAGTCCGATGGATATGGCGTCGCTGACTGCAGCGGTTCGAAACACTGTTATCGACATCGATCCGCAGCAACCGATATACGAAGTGCTTTCGATGGAACGGGTGCTGTTCGACTCACTCGGATCGAACCGCTTCAACATGTATCTGCTGGTGACCTTCTCGCTGACGGCAATCGTGCTTGCCGGCGTAGGGCTGTACGGTGTGCTCAGCTTCTCGGTTGCGCAGCGGTCCAACGAGATCGGAATCCGAATGGCACTCGGAGCGCGAGCCGGCGGCGTGGTCGGCAGGGTGTTGAATGAAGGAATCCGCCTGACGATCGTGGGCCTGGTGATCGGCACAGGTGCGGCGATCGGGCTGACACGCCTCATGTCCAGCATGATTCACGGTGTGAGTGCGACAGATCCTGCTACGTTTGCCGGCGGTGCCGTCTTGTTGGTGGCGATCGCATTGGCTGCGAGTTTGATTCCGGCGCATCGCGCATCCAAGGTCAGTCCGATGGAAGTACTAAAGGTCGAGTGATGAATATTCGCCGACGCGCTGGCCCGCCTGGAGTCGCCGAGTGGCTCGTCGCTCGGTGCCTCCCGCGGCGAGACCGCGATCCAATGATGGCAGACCTCGCCGAACTGTACTTGCACCGCTCGTCAAAACTCGGTGTGAACGCGGCTCGGCTCTGGTACTGGTCGTTGGTATTGAGTTTTCCGACGCGGCTGTTGTTGAATCGTGTGTCGCTGCGATCGCAACGCTCGCCCTATACAGCCATTCCCAACAGCTCGACTTCTCGGTCGCTGGGAGCAATCATGAGTTCGTTTTTCCAGGATGTTCGCTATGCGTTGCGTGGCTTCAGACGCACGCCGGGGTTTTTTGTGGTTGCTGTGGTGACATTGGCACTCGGCATAGGATTCACGACTGCAATGTTCAGTGTGGTCAACGGGATACTCCTACGTCCGCTCCCGTTTGCGGAACCAGACCGGCTGATGAAGATGTATGCTTTCGATACAGAAGGAGAGACCGACAACCACTCCGGTGCCGATTACATCGATTTCAAGACTCAAAACGAGTCTTTCGAAGACGTTGCCGGACACTGCGGGGCCAATTACACAGTCATCGGGCGCGAATCGCCGAGTCTGGTTCGTGGTGCATCGACCACGCCCAACTTCTTCTCGGTTCTTGGCACTAATGCGCTAATCGGTCGCACGCTGTCGCCTGAGGTAGACGTGCACGGCGCCGAACGGGCCGTTGTGCTGAGCTACAGCATGTGGCAGTCTCAGTTCGGCGGAGACGTTGCAGCCATCGGTGAGCAGTTGGTGATGAACAACGAGGTTTTTGTGGTGGTGGGAGTGATGCCACCGGGTTTCGAGTACCCCGGCGCGACCAAGTTCTGGGCGGCCTCCAAGTTCGATGTTCCTGAACCGCCGGTTGCCATTGTAGACGACCCGGCAGCGGTGCGAAACCTGTCGTGGTTCGATGTGTTCGGAAGGCTGAAGGACGGCGTTACGCAAGAGCAGGCCCAGGCTGAGCTGAGGGTACTTGCCGGCCGGGTTCAAGAACAATCGGCGGACCCGGACGAACGCAGTGGCTTCCTGATCAAGACGCTGCGCGAGACCATCATGGGCGACGTGAGTGCCTCCTTGTATGTATTGCTGGGCGCTGTTGGATTCCTGCTCCTAATCGCTTGCGCAAACGTAGCCAACCTGATGCTCGTCCGCGCGTCCGCACGCGAAAAAGAGCTGGTGGTTCGGGGGGCGCTGGGCGCCGGACAATCGCGAATCGTACGACAGCTCGTGACCGAGAGCCTGGTGCTGGCTCTTGCCGGCGGCGTACTGGGTATACCGATAGCGTTGTGGGGCACTCATCTGCTACTCGCGATGGCTCCGGACGGTATTCCCCGAGTGGATCAGGTAGGGGTCGACTTGAGAGTCCTGGGCTTCTCGCTCGCGGTTTCCCTTGGCACAGGCGTCCTGTTCGGGCTTGCGCCTACGTTCCAATCTCTGGGGTCGAATCTGAGAGCATCAACGGTGGTGGGCGGAAGTCGCCAAACGTTCAGCAGAGGTCAGAACCGCCTGAGGAGCGCATTGATAATTGGAGAGGTCGCATTGTCGCTGCTGCTTCTCGTCGGAGCAGGTTTGTTGATGCGCACATTCCTGACGCTCAATCGTGTAAATCCGGGGTTCAACTCGTTGAAGACACTCTCCGCTAGAGTCTGGATACCCGAAACCAGGTATCAAGAAGATGACGAGGTGAGTTCTTTCTATCGGGAGACCCTGGAGCGGGTGAGAGCCATTCCCGGAGTACAATCGGCAGGTGCCGTATTGTCGCTGCCGATCAACTACGGCATCCAAGGCAGGTTCGGATTTTCGATTGAAGGATACACGCCGTCTGAGGGCGAAAACCAGCCGCTTGCCGGATACCAGGTGGCCAGCGCGGGCTACTTCGAGACGCTCGGAATACCGGTAATACGGGGCAGGGTGTTCACGGAATCAGACGACGCCCAGGCGCCATCGGTGGCCGTCGTCAACGAAGAACTCGCGAGCCAATATTGGAGCGGCGAAGACCCGATCGGAAGACGAATAACGTTCGACGATCCGGAGGGCGAAGACGTAGATTGGGCGACCATCGTCGGAGTGGTGGGCAACACGCGACATAGTGGCCTCGATGAACCACCAAGGTCCGAGTTGTACGTCGCGTATCAACAATCTCCGATCAACTACATGACTCTGGTAGTACAGAGTGACATGGATGTCACGGCGCTGACGGCGGCGGTGCGAAGGGCGGTTATGGAGGTCGATCCGGAGCAACCGCTCTCGGAGGTCGCCACGATGGAGCAGGTACTGTTCGAATCGTTGGGATCGCAGCGTTTCAACCTCTTCCTCCTCGGGGCGTTTGCGGTATGTGCGCTCGTGCTTGCGGCGGTGGGCCTCTACGGCGTCCTCAGCTTCTCCGTATCACAGCGCTCGAATGAGATCGGGATTCGTATGGCGTTAGGTGCGGCGGCAGGTGGGGTGATAGGGAATGTGATACGGCAGGGATTGTTGCTGGCACTGGTCGGCCTTGCCATCGGCACCGCGGCGGCGCTTGGATTGACCCGCCTCATGTCCAGCATGATTCACGGTGTGAGTGCGACAGATCCGATTACGTTCATCGGCGGCATCGTGTTGCTGGCTGCTTTGACGCTTCTGGCTAGTTGGATCCCGGCGCTGAGAGCCGCGAGGGTGAGTCCGATGGAAGTATTGAGAGTGGAGTGATGAACATCCAACGTCGAACAAGGAACATCCAACATCCAACGGTGGGTACACTCCACTTGGTTATTGGACATTTCTTGTTGGCTATTGGACATTCAACTGCCGGCCGTGCGGCAGTTCTATCCGCCCTCTCTTACCTTAGAACCATCAAAGAGAACGCGTCATTCACAATCACGTATTCCCCAACCACCGCCACGTCCGTGGGCTCGCCTGGCGTGTCGAACGACGCCACCAGTAATGGATGAGTAGGATCGCTGATGTCGAGTTTGCGCACCCCGTAATCCTCGTCGGTTACGTAGGCGAAGTTGCCCGCGATCGCTACCGAATTGATAAACCCGCCGAGGTCGAGTGATGACACGATCTCCGGTGCCATTGGATTGCTGATATCCACTACCTGCAGGCCTGACATACCATCCGCGATGTAGGCGAAGTCGTCACTCACCTGAACGGCGTATGCATTGTCGGGGGTTTGCAGAGATGTGACAAGCGACGGAGAGTTTGGATCGGAGATGTCCATGATCTCGAGCCCGTATTCGCTGTTCGCGACGTAGGCGTAGTTCTCATGCAGCGCGACGCCGTAGGAAAACCCGGGCATCTCAACCGAACCCGCGATCGACACCGCTGACGGGTCCGAAATGTCCATGACGAAAAAACCAGTGTTGTCGGCTGTGACGTATGCGTGGTCTCCCCTCAGTTGAATTGCCCTGGACGGCGCTGGGTCCGTGATGGCAGAGACCATGGTCGGTTCGGTGGCATTGCTTATGTCGACTACCGCCGCCCTGCGGCGCTCGGTGACGAAAGCGTAGTTCTCCCAGGCCGCGACCCCCGCCGGAAACCTCAGGGAGAACTCCCCATCGAACCGCGACACAAACCTCGGCAATGCCGGATCGGCGATGTCTACGATCGTCATGCCGAAGAATTCCTGACCCAAGGTGAAGGCGTGGTCTCCATTGATCTCTAGGCCAACCAAGAATGAGGGCGTGCGGTACGCTCCGAGCACCTCGAGGCTGTCCATGTTGGCTAGATCGACGGTGAAGATCCCTGAGAAGTGATCGACTATGTATGCGACGTCTCCGTCAATCGTTACGTCCCAGCCCTCATTCGGAAACGCGTACTTCAACGTGTTGATTTGCGACAGGGTGCCAGGGTTGGATATGTCAAAGATCTCAAAATCTGCGTCGTACATGTTACCTACGAATGCGTAATCGCCCCTGATCGCTATGCCGTGAGCGTATCCCGCTGCTTCCACCGATGACACGAAGTTCGGCTCTGACGGGGTGCTGACATCGATCACGTGGATTCCTGAAGAACCGTCTACGACATACGCATGGTTGTCGACCACTGCCACTTCTTCGGCGTTCCCGGGTGTGTCGAATTCCCCAACGACCTGAGGTGCCCCTGTCGACGTTACGTCCACAATCGTAAGGCCGGAAGGACCGTCGGCTATGATGGCAACATTGCCGCGCAGCACAACCGACTCCGCGCTGCCTGGCGTGTCCAACAGACCGGCGACCGATGGATGGGCAGGGTCGGTGATGTCGAAGACGATCAAACCCGCCGGACCGTCTGCGATGTATGCGTATTCACCCTCCACTACAATGTCTCTGGCATCACCTGTTGTGGCGTGTGCGCCTACGGCCGCCGGTGCCGCCGGATCAGACACATCGATGACGTGGAGCCCCTGGTTACCTGCCGCGATGAATGCCATACCATCGGCTACATCGATCCCGTTTCCACCGCCAAGAAACAAATTGGACACGAGTCTCGGATTTGCCTTGTCAGTCATGTCGATGATAGCGAGACCGTTCAGGAAGGAGCAGAAGGCGAATTCGTCACGGATTTCGGCGTCGTATGCCCTGGTCCACACCGCACTGCTCACGTACTCGAGATCGTGGCTAGGGGTGCAACCATTAAACGTCAACGCAGCGACCAACACCGAGACGAGAGAAAGCGGCTTGGCAGGATTCAGTTTCATTTTTGGAACCTCCCGGTCATTCCAGCTAGATGAGTATGTCTTCCTGCCACCCGAGCTTGATGAGGTCGATGTCGCTCATCTCGCTGTTGCCCAATCCATGCACCTTGTCCGCCCGTTCGATGTGAATGGGAACAGGGGGCAAGGCTTTGGCTGCACCAAGCACTTCTGTTCGCTTCGCCATGAGTAGTTGCAGCGCCACCGCGTCGACGGCGACAACGTCAGTGCCCACGACCAATCCCTTGTAGTTCCACACGTACCTGCGACTGAAGTGATGAGGCCCGCGTCCGTGAAACTGCGGTGTTAAAACCGAGAGGACGTGCAGTTTGAGCTTTCCTCTCACTTCCGGGAGAGTCTGCAGCAGCCCTAGGTCAGCGCATGAGTTCGGATGCCATTTGCTTTGGCTGTCCGAGAACATGATGAGGTTCTTCATGCAACCGCTCACGCCCGAGAGGTAGTGGGTGCGCAGCGGCCGGGCGTTGATGATCGACTGCGCGTTTTGGAAGATCGGGTTGTTCCGTACACCGTGGTCGTCGATGCTGATCCGGTCTTCACTCACCCCGATGTCCATCACTCGTTGTTTAATGGCGTTCTCGAGTTCAGCAGGTGTGGGCAGGTAGCTCCAGAAGTTGGTCTTTATCCCGACGGTGTGGTTCGGATTTATCACAGTGCGCAGCGCTGTTTGCGGAGATTCGGCGTCGAATAACTCCGTCACTGCCTGGTCGAACATCGTTTGAATGACTTCACCATTGAACGCCGAGTTTTCGTCAAGCGCATTTGCGTCGCGGACCAAGACGACTTTCGATCTGCCGGTCTGCTGTTCGGGATGCGCTATCGACGCACCGAGAAAAGTTGCTGCACTTCCCCTCATGAAATCGCGGCGAGTGATCTTGCTAACCATTTGGGCGCCTCTCTAGTTGAACTCGATCGAAGATTGCAGCTCGATAGCACGCTCCGCACTGGGAGCTTCGAACACGATGGAGACGAATTCGCCTGTCCTTCGCGAATAGGTCCAGTTGCCGTTTTCAGTTTGGTGTGGTGAAAGGCCATCGGTCTCGGGGAGGTAGCCGCGGATGAACGATGAATGTCCCTCCTGGGCCGCTTCCTCATTGGCGTATTGGACAATCAACAGGCTGCCTGCGTCACCCACTTCTCCGTACTCGCCGAAAACGCAGTCTGTCTCGTCAGTGAGTCGCAAGACGTTCTCGGCAGCCACAAAGAACCGGTTGCTCAGGATTACGTTGGAGTGGAAGTAGCTGGTTTGTCGTTCGTTCAAACCGTCAGATGGCAGCATGCTCAACATCTCAGGAGCGGGACCTGTACTTGGGATGGCAGCATCTACCGCTCTACCAATCTCGAGCAACATCCGATCGGCGGACTCGTCTACGCCCATATTCACGATTGAGACAAAAAACTTATCTTTCCAGAACTTCAGCAGGCCCGCACCAAACTCCGATCCTTGTCCGATACCGACCTCGGGATCTTCGATGCTCACCGAGAAGACTCCGAACGCCTCGGCGGACGATCCCATATCGTACACGTCGAGTGCTATTTCGCCGTCGTCCGGCCCCAAGAATCGCCGCACGCAAACACGCCGGTAGTCGAATGACAAGTAGACCTCGGCGCCGCCGTTCATGTAGTCGTAGAGGGTGGCGCGGTCATAGGAGGCATCTTCCTCCACCGCTCTCCATTCGCCGATCTCGTTCGGCAACGACAGTCCGCACTGGTTCACTTCTTGTGCTCCGATGTTGGTAGCCAGAATCAGAAGGAGGAACATCCCATGCCATCCCTTCCCGAATCTCGATGTTGGAAAAGTGGTCGTAGGAGCCGAATATGCTTGCAGTAGACACACGTGTCTAGCAATTGCAGACGGCGATGCGCTGCGGACCAGTACCATCTGGCTGTATCTGTGTTGCCGATTTGTCCGTGACGACATACTGTCTGGTGGGTAGTTCATTGCGCAATCTCTCACTATGAAAAGCCGATGGACCTGAAGACCTTCGCCGCTCTCACGTCAATGCTGGCTTTGCATGTTCCGCCTCTAATCGGAGCACAGGACAGCATTTCGATCGACCAGCAACTAGACCGGATCGATCGCTACGTAGACGCAAGACTCGAGCGCGGCAGGATTCCTGGTGCAGCTCTCGCGATCGTTCACGCCGATAGCGTGATCTACCTCCAAACATTTGGGATCGCCGACCCGACCGGGCGTCCAGTCACGGCCGAAACGCCATTCATACTCGGGTCTACAACCAAGTCGATCACGGCCACGGCGCTTATGATGCTTGCCGAAACCGGCCTCCTCGAGTTCGACGCGGCGGTAACTGAATACTTGCCGTGGTTTCGAACTCGAGATGCGGATCGTTCGGCGCGCATTACGGTGCGGCACCTCCTGAACCACACATCGGGCATATCGGGAATTGTTGGTCGCG